>DATFFV010000423.1:0-7737 GCA_035249885.1 Gammaproteobacteria bacterium
CGGTTCCGGGGTGGGCTCGGGAACGGGCTCGACGATCGCTGGCGGCGGCTCGGGCTCGACGGGCGGCGGCGTGGCCGCGCAGCCGACGAGCGCAAGCAGCGCCCACGCGAGCGCAGCGCGAGTGAGTCCCAGCTTCAAGCAGGCGCAGTTCCCCATAATGGAATCGCCAGCCTACGAGTCGCACCGCGAGGCCCGTGTGCGCGGCTTCACACATCCGGCCGGGGGCAGCTGGCCGGGGCGCCGTAGTGGGCGCCGTGTCTCAGCCGCCGCCGGTGCCCAAGTAGGGCAGCAGGCGGCCGAACGACAAGACGCCGAACCAGAATGCCAGCGAGAGCATGCCCACGAACACCGCCGCGAAGGGCGCCGGATCGTTGGGGCCGAGCTTGACGAGCATAGGCTCGATCTTCGTGTAATAGACGAGGAAGTTCAGCCCGGCAAGCAGAATCAAAATCATCTTTGCCCAGAACGCCCAGTTCGGGAAATATAAATACGGCTCACCGAACAAGAACCCGAGGCCCGTGATGAGGTTGATCGCAAACGAAACGAGCGCGACCGGCATCAGGCTGTGCACGGCCTTCAGCGGAATGAGTTTGTTGAAGCCGATCAGCCGCAGATCCATGACGAGCAGCGAGCCCATCAGCGTGCAAAGCGCGAGGAAGTGCAGCGACTCGAGCGTGGGCCAGCTCCACGCGAAGTTGAGGATGAGCGAGTTGATCGGCGTCGCCTGCATCCATTCTTGTAGGGCTTCCATGTTGGGCTCCTATAGGTAGGCCGTGAGGCGACCCAGGATGATCGCGACGATCCAGACCACGATTGCGAGCCCCGCGATGGCCTTGGTGCCGCCCGGAATGCGGCCGCTCGGCCACGACCCCGCGCGTGCGACCGCCGGCTGCAAGATGGCCGCCGTGATCGCACCGATGAAGACCAAAGTCATCTTGCTCATGAAAATCACGTCGACGACGTAACTCGGGGCTTGGGTCGTGAACAGCGCAGAGCCGGACACGAAGTTGATGCCGAAGCCGATCCACGCAACCCCGAATAGGCGATTCATCGCGTGCACGGGGATGCCGCGGAAAAGACCCACGAGGCGCATATCGATCACGAGCGAGAGGCCGACCATGACGGCCATACCGAGGGCATGGAGCCCGATCATCGATGGGTAGCCGTAGTTCGAGCTGCGCACCCACTCGGCGAGCCCAGTCGCTTCGAGCCACGTTAGGAATCCCACGGAAACGCCCCCCGGATCAAGCACTATCGAATCGTTGTGCCGGCAGCGTAGCCGCAAGCCAGCGCGGCTGTCCACTCAAGAAAACCCAATGCGGAAGCCTCTGTCCTTCGCTGTTGCCCCGCTCGCGCGCCGTCCCCTATAGTCGGCCGCTGAATGACAGCCGCCACGCAGCCCGTCGACAACACCGCGCTCGCGCGCGTGGGCTTAAGGCTTTCCGATTGGTTCGAGAAATGGTTCCCCGACGCGTTCGCGTTGGCGCTCGCGGCCGTCGCCATTGTCTTCGCGGCGAGCTTGTTCGCAGGCAGCACCGTGCTCGACACGGCGCAGTGGTTCGGCGCGGGCTTTTGGGGCCTCGTCACGTTCACGATGCAGATGTCGATGATCATCGTGACGGGCTACGCCGTGGCCACGGCGCCGCCGGTCTACAAGGTCGTGCAGATGCTCGCCAAAGTACCGAGCACGGGGCGGGGTGCGGCCGCGTACGTCGGCTTGTTCTCGATGCTCGCGTCGCTCGTGTCGTGGAGCTTCAGCCTCATCTTCAGCGCGCTGCTCGCGCGCGAAGTTACGCACCGCGTGCGCGGTGCCGACTACCGTGCGATCGGCGCGGCCGCGTATCTCGGCGTGGGCAGCGTCTGGGCGCTCGGCATGTCGTCGTCGGCGGCGCTCATGATGGCGACGCCGGCGTCGTTGCCGGCCTCGATCCGAGACGTCGCCGGCGTCATCCCTCTCGGCCAGACTTTGGGGTTGTGGCAGAGCCTTTTGATCGCAGGGCTGCTCATCGCGATCTCGATGGCCGTGGCGTTCTACTCCGCGCCGAGCTCGGCGCACGCGAAGTCGATGGCGGACATGGGTGTGACCTATGCGCCCGCGACGAGCAACATCGGCCGGCGCGCGACGCCCGGCGAGTGGCTCGAGTACAGCCCACTGCTGACCATCGTGATCTGCGTGCTCGGCTTCGGCTACCTGCTGCGCGAGGTCATGGCGAACGGGCCCAGCGTTCTGCTCCAGCTCAATCACTACATCTTCTTGTTCCTCATGGTCGGGATGCTGCTGCATTGGCGGCCGCGATCGTTCGTGCAGGCGATCGCGGCTTCCGTGACGCCCGTCGGCGGTGTGCTGATCCAGTACCCGATGTACGCGGGCATCGTCGAGATCCTCACGAAGTCTGGGCTCGCGGAGCAGCTCGCGCGCTTCTTCGTCTATGTCTCGAACGAGCACACGTATCCCGTGCTCGTCGGCATCTACTCGGCGTTCCTCGGGCTGTTCATCCCGTCGGCGGGCGGCAAGTGGCTCATCGAGGCGCCGTACCTGCTCGAGGCCGCGAATCGGCTCGAGGTGCACTTGGGCTGGGTCGTGCAAACCTACAATGCGACCGAAGCGCTCGCGAATCTCATTCATCCGTTCTGGATGCTGCCGCTCGTCGGCATCTTGGGCCTCAAGGCGCGCGACATCGTCGGCTACTCGATGCTGCAATTCGTCGTGCATGTGCCGCTCGTGCTGTTCCTCGTTTGGATCTTGAACTACACGCTGACGTACGTGCCGCCCGTGTTGCCGTAGCGGCGTGAGCGCGGCGCTCGAATGCCCGAAGCCTCGCCGCCGCACGATCACAAGTTCTATCCGGCTATGGCGGAACACTCGGTGACTCGCTTGCATACGCCGCAATGTCCCCGCGCTACCATTTGACGCATATGCAGCACGGTGCTCTAGTACACGGGCGTTAAGCGTCACGGTCCGTGCGCAGCGGTGTGCCGAGTGAAGGAGAGGTCGGATCATGTCGGACGTGCTAGCGGGGGTCACCGCTGAGGTTCTGCAAGCATTTGCCGATGCGTGGAATCGCCACGATGTCGATGCCCTCATGTCATTCATGACCGACGATTGCGTTTTCGAGGCCTCTGCAGGTTCTGACGTCTGCGGCACGCGGCATGCAGGTCGCGAGGCTGTGCGAGCCGGCTTCGCGGAGGTATGGGTGACCTTTCCCGATGCCCACTGGGGCAACGTCCGGCATTTCGTCCGAGGCGACCGTGGCGTGTCAGAGTGGACATTCACGGGGACACGCTCCGACGGCACCCGCGTCGAAGTCCACGGTTGTGATCTATTCACGTTTCGAGACGGCAAGATCGCCGTAAAGAACTCTTACCGCAAGAACCGTCCGCCCCTACGCCCGGATGAACATCGAAACCGATGACCTCTCCCGGCCGGCGATACACGCATTGCTCAACGAGCACCTGCAAAGCATGTCTTCACTGTCGCCGCCCGAGAGCGCCCACGCGCTCGATCTCGAGCGGCTGCGGAAGCCCGACGTCACGTTCTGGTCCGTCTGGGAGGGCCCGGAGCTGCTGGGGGTCGGAGCGCTCCAGGAGCTCGATTCGACGCACGGCGAAGTCAAGTCGATGCGGACGGCCAGGGCGCATCTTCGCAAGGGCGTGGGGCGCGCGGTGCTCACGCACATCATCGGTGTCGCACGCGCTCGCGGCTACGAGCGCCTGAGTCTCGAGACGGGATCGATGGACGCCTTCCAGCCGGCCCGGAAACTCTATGAGAGCTTCGGCTTCGTTTACTGCGGACCGTTTGGCGAGTACGTTGAAGACCCGTACAGCGTCTTCATGACCGTGCGCCTGGAACGCGGCGGTAGTGACGCTTAGGAGATCGACGTGGAGCTTTCGCCGGTCGTTCAAGTCGCGGCGCTGGGGGTCGGCGCGACTCGAGACGATACCGGGGCTGTCTCTTCGTTTCTGGTGTCGTCGAACGTTGCGACGTACCTGCTCTTCCGCGTCGGCGTCGGCGCACTCACGTGCGCCGTTTTCGTAGGCCGCAAGCCGCGCGATCAACCTACGGCGCGATAGCTGGCAGATCCGTCCGTATCGAGCTTCTTCGCGAGCCACGGCAACGCTTTGCTGAGCTCCTCGTCGAGCTGCCACGGTGGGTTGACGACGAATAGCCCGCTGCCTTTCAACCCGCGATCGCGCGTCTCGCGCGCGACGCAGAGCTCGTACGTCGCGAACGCAGCGACACCCGCGGCGCGCAGCGCGCGCTCGTAGCGCTCGACCCACCGCCGCTCGATCACGGGGTACCAGATTGCGATGGTGCCCGTCGCGAAACGCCTGTGCACCTTCGCCACGGCGTCGATCACGAGGCGGTGCTCGTTCTCGAGCTCGTACGACGGATCGACGAGCAGCAGCGCGCGCTTGCTCGGCGGCGGCACGAGGCCCACGCAACCCGTGAGCCCGTCCTCGCGCAGCACTTTCACGCGGCGGTCGCCGTCGCAGGTACGCTTGAGTGCTCGGTGCTCGGCGGGATGCAGCTCGTAGAGAAACGCGTCGTCGATCGGTCGCAGGCATTCGCGCGCGAACCATGGCGAGCCGGGGTAGCGCCGCAGCGCCGGGCCGCCGTTGTAGAGCCGCGCGAGCGTGAGCCAACGCGCGACGGCCGGCGGCGCGTCGCTCGCGTCGAACAGCCGGCCGATGCCGTGCTCGTACTCGCGGTTCTTGCGCGCGGCGGCCGAGCGCAACTCGTAGCCGCCCGCGCCCGCATGCGTGTCGATGAAGCGCAGCGGTTTGTCCTTGGCGACGAGGCGGGCGAGCAGCGCCGCGAGCACCGTGTGCTTGAGCACATCGGCGTGGTTGCCGGCGTGGTAGCCGTGTTGGTAGCTCAGCATCGCGGCGCCGGCGCGGTCGGTCGTGACGGGACGCCGATACTGACACCGACACGCGGACACTGTCACGCGGCGCCGCACGGGAGCGCCGGTGTAAGATTGCCGCCTCGCACCGAGTGGAAGGCATCGCAGGCATGAGCTCTCACGACAGTCGCAGCGCCGAACGCCCGGCGCCCGACACGTTGCTCACGGAGCTCGCCGATTACGTGCTCGCGTTTCGCGCCGAGAGCACCGAGGCGCGCCGGATCGCGCGCTACTGCCTCATGGACACGCTCGGTTGCGGCATGCTCGCGCTCGGCTTTCCGGCCTGCACGAAGCAGCTCGGGCCCGTCGTGCCCGGCGCCGAGTTGTGGGGTGGCGCGCGCGTGCCGGGCACGCTCTACGAGCTCGACCCGATCACGGCGGCGTTCAACATCGGCGCGCTCGTGCGCTGGCTCGACTTCAACGACACCTGGCTCGCCGCCGAGTGGGGGCATCCATCAGACAACGTCGGCGCGATTCTCGCCGTCGGCGACTATCTCGCGCGCAAGCGCGGCGGCGCGCCGCTCACGATGGGCGACGTGCTCACTGCGATGATTCAAGCGCACGAGATCCAGGGCGTGCTCGCACTCAACCACAGCTTCAATCGCGTCGGCCTCGACCATGTGCTGCTCGTGCGCATCGCGAGCACGGCCGTCGCGACGCGCCTCTTGGGCGGCAACCGCGAGCAGATCGTCAACGCCGTTTCGAACGCGTGGCTCGATGGGGGCGCGTTGCGCGCGTATCGGCACGCGCCGAACACGGGCTCGCGCAAGAGCTGGGCCGCGGGCGACGCCACGAGCCGCGGTGTGCGCCACGCGCTCATGGCGCTCAAGGGCGAGATGGGCTATCCGTCGGCGCTCACGGCCAAGAGCTGGGGATTCCAGGACGTGCTGTTCAGGGGCCGAACGATCGCGCTCGAGCGCGCCTTGGGGTCGTACGTCATGGAGAACGTGCTGTTCAAAATCTCGTTTCCGGCCGAGTTCCACGCGCAGACGGCGGTCGAAGCCGCACTGCGGTTGCATCCCGCCGTCGCAGGCCGTACCGATGCGATCGCGCGCGTCGCCATCGAGACCCAGGAGGCTGGAGTGCGCATCATCGACAAAACCGGGCCGCTCGCGAATCCGGCCGACCGCGATCACTGTCTGCAGTACATGGTCGCGGTACCGCTCCTGTTCGGCCGCCTCACGGCCGAGGACTACGAAGACGAGGTCGCGCGCGATCCGCGCATCGATGCGCTGCGCGCCAAGATGGTCGTCACCGAGAACGCACAATTCAGCCGCGACTATCTCGATCCCGACAAACGCGCGATCGGCAACGCGGTGCAGGTGTTCTTCGCCGACGGTTCGCAGACCGAGCGCGTGGCCGTCGACTATCCGATCGGGCATCGCCGGCGCCGCGACGAAGGCATCCCGAAGCTCGTCGCCAAGTTCGAGCGGAGCCTGGCACCGCGTTTCGGCGCCGCGCAGTGCGGGCACATCGTGGCCGCGTTCGCCGAACAAGCGCGCTTCGAGGCGTTGCCCGTGAACGACTTCATGGCGCTCTGGATGCCGGCGTCATGAGCGCCGGAAAGAAATTCCGCAGGCTTGCGGCGCGGCGCGCGCCCGTGCAGATTCCGGGCGCAATCAACGCTTTCTGTGCGCTGCTGGCCGAGCGCGCCGGCTTCGAGGCGCTCTATCTGTCGGGAGCCGGCGTGGCCAACGCGTCGTTGGGCCTTCCCGATCTCGGCGTCACGACGCTCGGCGACGTGCTCGAGGACGCGCGGCGCGTCACGGCGGCCACGGACTTGCCGCTGCTCGTCGACGTCGACACGGGCTTCGGCGGCGCCTTCAACATCGCCCGCACCGTTCGCGAGATGGAGCGCGCCGGCGTCGCGGCCATTCACCTCGAGGATCAAGAGCAGGCGAAGCGCTGCGGCCATCGGCCGAACAAGGCCACGGTCGATACAGCCGAGATGTGCGATCGCATCAAGGCCGCGGTCGACGCTCGCCGCGACGAGGGCTTTGTCATCATGGCGCGCACCGATGCATTTGCGCGTGAAGGGCGCGCCGCGGCGCTCGAGCGCGCATCGGCTTACGTGGACGCGGGCGCCGACATGATCTTTGCGGAAGCGCTCTACACGCTCGACGACTACGCGGCGTTCACGCGCGCTATCGCTAGACCCGTGCTCGCGAATCTCACGGAGTTTGGCCTCACGCCGTACTTCACGGTCGACGAGCTCGCGGGCGCGGGCGTGAAGCTCGTGCTCTATCCGTTGTCGGCGTTTCGCGCGATAGCCAAGGCCGCGCTCGCGACCTACGAGGCGATCCGCGTGCACGGCACGCAGAAGGCCGTGCTCGATTCGATGCAGACGCGCGAGGAACTGTATTCGGTGCTCGACTACCACGCCTACGAGCGCAAGCTCGACGAGCTCAACGCTCACGGTACGAGTAAGGGGAAGCCGCGCCGCGGAGGCCCCGGCAAACGTCGCTAGCGCTGCGTGCCGCTCTTGCGCGTCTTGTCGCCAGGCGGCTGCGCGGAGTCGTCGATGAGCTCGAGCGGCGCGTCGGACAAGCCGAGCAAGTCGAGCAGATCGTCGTCATCCGACGACGCGGCCTTCGCCGGCTTCGGCTTCTGCTGCGCCTGCGGCGCAGGAGCGGGCGTTTTCGCCGGAGGGCGCACGGCGTCGGGCTCCGTCCAGTTGCCCGCGGAGCCGAGCGACGTGCTCAGGAAGTCGAGCTCGGCGTCGCCGAACAACGTCTCGGCCATCGTGTCGCTGATGTCGCCGATCGACTTGGCTTCCGAGATCGCGCGCATCGTCTGGGTTTGGTACACCGCGTCGTCTTTGCTCGCCGGTTCG
>DATFFV010000424.1:0-5817 GCA_035249885.1 Gammaproteobacteria bacterium
CCACGCGCGCCGCCGAGAGCGTCCGCTTGGCGCGCACGATGCGCTGGGCGACGGTCGACTCGGCCACGAGGTACGCCCGGGCGATCTCCGGGGTGGTCAGGCCGCCGAGGAGCCGCAGCGTCAGCGCCACGCGCGCGTCGGTGGCGAGCACGGGATGACACGCGACGAACATCAGGCTCAGCATGTCGTCCCCGATCTCGTCGTCGAGCGCCTCGTCGATGGCTTCGCGGTCGTCGCTGACCTCGCCACCGAGCGCCTCGATCTCGCCGCCGAGCTCCTCGTGCTTGCGACGTACGAGCTTGGCGCGGCGCACGGTGTCGATCGCCCGATGTTTCGCCGTGGCCATGAGCCACGCCCCCGGCTTGTCGGGTATGCCCTCCTCCGGCCACTGCTCGAGCGCTGCGACGAGCGCGTCGTGCGCGAGCTCCTCGGCGACGCCGACATCGCGCACGACGCGCGTGAGGCCCGCGATGAGCTTCGGCCATTCGATGCGAAAGACCGCTTCGATCGCGGCATGCGCTTCGGATCGCGTCATCTGCCGAAGACAGTGAAGCCCGCAACCGGCCGAATGTCGAGCTCGACCTCGCCGAGCACGTCGACATAGCGTCGCGCCCAGGCGATGGCCTCGTCGCGCGAGTCGAGCTCGAGGATCGCGAAACCGCCAACGAGCTCTTTCGACTCGGCGAACGGGCCGTCGACGAGCGTTGGCTTGCCCCCGAAGTTGCGCAGGCGCACGGCGCGCGAGCTCGGCTCGAGCGACGCCGTTGCCAACAGCACGCCGGCCTTGGTCATCTCGCCGATGAGCTTCTGCATCGCTTCCGTCTCCGCTTGCGTCGGCTGCGCGCCGGCCTCGAACCTCGCGTCGGCCTTGTGCATCGCGATGTAACGGCGTGTCGTGAGCCCGGCGGGTTTCTCACCGAGACCTATGTCCCACGGCTCGTTGGCTGGACGCACGTCGATCTCGGCATCGCCAACGACGGCCGCGAACCGCGAGGCCCAGTCGATAGCCTCGTCGAGCGAGCGCACGCGCATGACGGCGAAGCCCGCGACGAGCTCGTTGCCGCCCGTGAGCGGCCCCGCGATCACGGTGCGCGTGCCGCCGGAGAACTTGAGGCGCACGCCCTGCGCGCTCGGACCGAGCCCGTCGCCGGCCAAGAGGCGGCCGCTGCGCGCCGCGTCGCCGACCATCTTGCCGACTCCGGCGATGACCTCCTTGCTCGGCTTACCGCCCTGCTCGTAGTAGGCATCGGTCTTGTGCATCATCATGAACTTCATGCTCGTTGCTCCTTGAAGAACGCGACGAGCGCCGGCACGAGCGCAGCGGCGCTCACGTTGTGGGTTTGGCCGGGCAGCACTTGTTGCCGGACGTCCGGTAGAACCTTGACGAGCTCCTCGATGGCGCGCTTCAAACGCGTCTCGGTCTTACCGCCGTACATCGCGAGCGTCGGCGTCGCAAGCTTCGCGAGCCGCGCGCTCGGGATCTGCCAATCGCCCATGATCGCCATGTCGTAGGGCAGCGTGGGCGCGACGGCCTTGAGCTTGCGCCACATGCCGCGCATGAGCTGCATCAGGAGGATGAACGGCGCGGGCACGTTGACCATGCGCATGAAGTACTTGACGGCCGCTCCATGCTGCCCCGCTGCGACCAGCGCCCGCAGGTTGCCTTCGTGATCGACCTGCGCGAAGCGGGGGTTGTCGACCATGTACGGCGGCTCGTAGACCGCGAGCTTCTTGATGCGCGCGCTGCTCGCACCGGCCTCGAGCGCCAACGCGGCGCCCGAGGACAGGCCTACCGCGAACACGGACCCGCCGGCCGCGCCGATGAGCGCCTCGATGTCCTCGAGCTCGCGCGCTTTGGCGTACGGCGGCGTGTCGCCGCTCTCGCCGCGGCCGCGGCGGTCGTATAGGTACACGGTGAAGTGCAGCGCGAGCAGCGCCGCGATTTTCGGCATCGGACCGAACGCCCGGCTGCACATTGCGCCGTCAATGAGGATTACGGGCGGACCGCTGCCGAGGCGCTCGTAGGCGATGGGCGTGCCGTCTTGCGAAGTGATGTGACTCATGGTCGTTTCCTCGCCCTTCAGCGCAACACGGGAATCAGCTCGCGGAGGCGCGCGCTGCGCAGATACAACCCGCCCCAGACGAACAGCCCGAGATAGACGCCGAATAGGATGTGGCTGAACAGCGGCGAGTCGACACGAACGTGGCTCGCGATGCCGCCGCCGAACAACGCCGTGAGCAAGATGGCTCCGAGCACCGCCGTGCGCGGCACGGCATACAGCACGAGGCACACGAGCTGAACGACGCCGATCGTGAGCCCCAAATCGGGCGCGTAACCGAGCCCAGCCAAGGTCTCGCCGACGACGGGCAACTGCACGAGCTTGATGGCAGTGTCTAGACCCAAGAAGAGGATGGCGAGCGCGCTCAGCGCGCGCCCTGCCATCACCGTTCGCGTCGCGGCGCTCATCGCTGAGACCGCACGCCAAGGTCGCGGAAGCGCTCGAGGGCGGCGTTCGGCTCGAAGTCCTCGAGCTCGTAGAGCTGGCGCACCTCGATCTCCGCTTGGCCGCGGTCGATCGCCGGGTTCGGGAAGCGGCGCGCCCACTCGACCGCCTCGTCGCGCGTCTTCACCTGGATCAAGGTGTAGCCGGCAACGAGCTCCTTCGCTTCCGCGAACGGGCCGTCGACGATCGTGCGCTTGTCTCCGGAATACCGGATGCGCCAACCCTTCGAGCTCGGCTGCAGGCCCGACGCATCGAGCAGCGCGCCGGCCTTCGCGAGCGCTTCGTGATAAGCCGCCATCTCGGCGAACAGAGCCTCCGAGCCTCCGAGCTCGCCGGCCTCGGTAGATGCCGTCGCTTTGACCAAGATCATGAATCGCATGGACAATCTCCTCGTTTCGTTAGGAGCCGGTGGGCCGGTAGGGCCCTATTCTCGATCGGCTCTAACTACACGTCGAACGAGGAGATATGGAATCGACACGGGCCAAGGCCGCGCCTACCTAGGCGTAAAGCCCGCGCATCTCCGAGGCCTCCATGACACGGCGAATCGCAACCATGAACGCCGCGATGCGCATCGTCACGCGCCGCTGGCGCATGGTCTCGTACACTTCGTCGAACGCCGTTTCCATGATGCGTTGCAGGTCCTGGTCGACGCGTGCCTCGGGCCAGTAGTAGCCCATGCGGTTCTGCACCCACTCGAGATACGAGACCGTGACGCCGCCCGCGTTGCAGAGGATGTCGGGGATCACGAACGTGCCCCGGCGCGCCAGGATCGCGTCGGCCGCGGGCGTCGTGGGACCGTTCGCGCCCTCGGCGACGATGCGCGCCCGCACGCGCGACGCGTTGTCCTTGGTGATCTGATTCTCGAGCGCCGCGGGCACGAGAATGTCGATGGGCAGCTCGAGCAGCTCCGCTGGCCGACGCATCCGGGTGGCGCCTTTGAAACCCTTCAGCGAGCCGTGGCGCGCGACATGGGCGATGGCTTCACTGACGTCGATGCCGGTCGTCTTGCGATAGGCGCCCTCTGCGTCGCTGATGGCGACGACTTTGACGCCGTGGTCGCTCAGGAACTTGGCCGCGTGCGTGCCGACGTTGCCGAAGCCCTGCACGGCGGCGGTCGCGCCACCGAGCTTCAAGTTGAGGCGAGTCGCGGCCTTGCGGATGCAGACCATGATCCCGCGCGACGTCGCGCTATGCCGGCCCGCCGAGCCGCCGAGCTCCTTGGGCTTACCTGTGATCACAGCCGGCAGGTAATCGCGCTTGTGCATGACGTACGTGTCGAGCATCCAACCCATGACTTGCGGGCCGGTGTTGACGTCGGGCCCGGGTACGTCGCGGTCGGGGCCGAACAAGTCGATGAGCTCGGCCATGTAGCGGCGCGAGAGGCGCTCGCGCTCGCCGGCCGAGAGCTCGCGCGGGTCGACGATGACGCCGCCTTTGGCGCCGCCCATCGGGATGCCGACGACGGCGCACTTGAACGTCATCCAAAACGCGAGCGCTTTGATCTCGTCGACGGTCACGTCCTGGTGGAAGCGGATGCCGCCTTTCGCCGGGCCGCGCGCCAGGTTGTGCTGCACGCGAAACGCCTGGAAGTTGCGGATCGTGCCGTCGTCCATGCGCACGGGCAGCAGCACCTCGGTCGTGCGCCGCGGCAGCTTGATCAGAGCTATCTGGTTCTCGGTGAGCTTCAAGCGGCGCGCGGCCGTGTCGAATTGCTCGAGCGCGTGCTCGAACGCCGACGCGCGCCACTCCTCGAGCGACCCTGCGATCTGGCCGCGGCGCGCCGCGGCTTTGCGTTCCTGCACGCGCCGCTGCGCTTTCTCCGCGCGGCGCTTCATCAGCGCGGCTGACGCACGATGCGCAGTGTCATGGTCGTTCTCCGTTTTCGTTGTTGGCGTAAGAAGCTGATTCTAGCCCGGCCACGGTATAGTGTTGAGCCATGCTCACGCTCCAACGGCACGCCGACGCCCGCGCGTTCTTGGCCCGCACCGAACGCTGGCTGCAAAGCCGCGAAGTCGAGCATGCGGGCCTGCTCCAGAGCGCGCGCCAAGCGCGTGCCAACGACACGCACTACGAGCGCCCGATCTACTGGGCCACGTTCGAGGACGACGGCAAGGTCATTGGCTGCGCTTATCGCACGCCGCCCTACAAGGTCGGCGTCACGTTGTTGCCGGGCGAGGCGATCGCGCCGCTCGTCGCCGATCTTGCGGCCACCTATCCCAGCGGCATCGGCGGGTTCAGCGGGCCCGAGCCCACGGTCAGCGAGCTCGCCGACGCGTGGGTCGCCACGCGCGGCGGCTCGTGGTCCGTGAACACGCGCGGCCGGCTCATGTCGCTGCCGCCTGCGGCGGGTACGCCCGGCGGCCCACAAGGCGTGCTGCGTCTCGCCGGCGAAGGCGATACGGCGCTCGCGCAGAGCTGGGGCGCGGCCGCTTCGATCGACAGCGGCATCGCCGCGCTCGACGGCGAGATGTGCGTGCGTCTGCTCGGCATCAAGCTGCTGTACTTTTTTGCCGACGATCAACCGCGCTGCATGCTCGGGCTGCTGCGCGAGACGCGCACGGCGGCCGCCGTCGGCATCGTCTACACACCCGCGGCGTTCCGCGGCCAAGGCTACGGCACCGCTGCACTGCAAGCGCTCAGTCGACTGCTCGACGAGCGCGGGATCCCCAAACGCTATCTCTGGATCGACCCCGCGAGCGACGGGTCGCAGGCTCTTGCGAAGAAGCTAAGCTGCGAGCTCGTGCATGATTCCGTCGACATCGACTGCTCCTGACGAGGCGTCCCCGTCGCTAGGCTTCTGAGGCGGCATGCCCAGTTCACACGAGTGTCCTTCGGCGTCGGCCGCTGCGATGCGGTGGCCCGCTTCTGTGCCCCCGTCCCTCTTCCCGCTGGGGCGATTCTCGGCGTCGCGCTTGCGGTGGGAGCCGTGACCGCTTTCGTCACGCTCTAGCGACGGAACCGCTTCTCAAGCGGAGAGTCGCAGGCCGGTTGCTGCTCCCAGGAGCGTCTCGATCGCCGTCGTCGAGCGCACGTGCCCGAACACATAGGCGAATGTGAACAGGGCCGCCTCATGCATTTCCTGGGATCGCGAGCGAATCCAGAACGGAGCCGATATCGGCATCGAACGCATCCCACGAGAGGCCGTGGAGCTTGCCCGCGGACAGACCTGCTCCACTAAAGTCGAGATTGACCACCGTGAAATGCCGGGCTAGGTGCTCGATGCCGCTACGATGGAGCTCGACCTCCCAATTCAGGGCGAGGTGATTGATGTGATAGGGGAACAGCATAACGAGAGGCGGCCCCTCGCCCAGAA
>DATFFV010000425.1:0-7366 GCA_035249885.1 Gammaproteobacteria bacterium
CGTGGCGCAGGGTTACCTGTTCGCGAGGCCGATGCCGGCCGACGAGTGCGCCAACTTTCTCGCGGACGCGGCCGAGCGCGACGTCCGCACTGAGAGACTTCGCGGCGTGCAGCAAGCGCGCGCGATGGTTGGTTGAGGAGCCCTCGGGTACTACCCGAAGACGAGCACGCCATGAAAGCGATTCTGTCCTTCACGAAATCTCGGCCCGTCGGCGCTCGCGCGCGGCGCGCGCTGCTTGCTCTATGCGCGGCCCTCGTGGTCGCGTCGCCCGCGGCGTTCGCGCAGAGCGACGACCACGTCCGGGAGCTCGGCACCTGGTCGCTGAGCGACCTCATGAACCTCGAGTTCGACTCCGTCTACGGCGCGTCGCGCTACGTGCAACAATCCTCGCGCGCACCCTCGTCGGTCACGGTCGTCACCGCCGAGGACATCGCGCGCTCCGGCGCGCGCACGCTCGGCGACGTCTTGAACAACGTGCGTGGCTTGTTCGTGGCCAACGATCGCAACTATCTCTATGTCGGCGTGCGCGGCTTTCAGCGGCCAAACGACTACAACACGCGTGTTCTCGTCCTCATCGACGGCCACCGCATGAACGACAACATTTACGACCTTGGCGCCGTCGGCCGCGAAGGCATGGTGGACGTGGATCTGATCGAGCGCGTGGAGATCATCCGCGGCCCAAGCTCGTCGCTGTACGGCAGCAGCGCCTTCTTCGGTGTCATCAACGTCATGACGAAGAGCGCCGCCGTGGTGGACGGGATTGAAGCCGCAGGCGCCGCGGGCACGTTCGCCAGCTACAAGAGCCGCGTGACGCTCGGCGAGACGTTCGACAACGGCGTCGAGTGGGTGGTGTCGGCGACGCGTGAGACGAGCGACGGCCACGCCGAGCTCTACTATCCGGAGTTCGATCAAAGGGTTAGCACGGATCCGCGCGCGCGCAACGACGGTATTGCGGTCGGGATCGACGGCGAAGAGCGGTCGAGCATCTTCGGCAGCGTGCACTACGCGGATTTCGCGCTGTCCGCGTTCTGGGGCGAGCGCGGCAAGCGCGTGCCCACGGCTTCGTTCGGAACCGTCTTCAACGACGAGCGCGAGCACACGAGCGACTACCGCGCCTATCTCGACGCGAAGTACAACTGGCAGCTCGGCGACCGCCTCTCTTTGCAGGCGCGCGGTTTCTACGACGAGTACGTTTACACGGGGGCTTACCCCTACGACTTCGCCGAGCCGGGGCTCGAGCCAGACATCGATGTTTACAGGGACGAAAGCGACGGCCGCTGGATCGGCACGGAATGGCAGCTCACGGCACGCTTGCCGGAGCGGCACACCGTGGTCGTCGGCGGCGAATACCGCAACAACCTTCGCGAGCGGCAGGGCGGATTTTACGAGTCCGACCCGTCCGCCTACACGCTGATCGACGACCGCACGAGCGACGTGCTCGGATTGTTCGCGCAAAGCGAGACGCAGCTGCGCGCGAATCTGTCGTTGACCGCCGGTATTCGTTACGACCGTTACTCGAGCGGCGCGGGCGACACCGTGAACCCGCGCGTAGGTCTGATCTACAACCCGAGCGCAACCGGCACCGTGAAAGCGCTGTACGGCGAGGCGTTCCGGGCGCCGAATTCCTATGAGCTCCATTACTACTCGGCCCAAGCGAACGCAGCGCCGCTGGGGCCCGAGGAGATCCGGACGTACGAGGTCGTGTACGAGAAAGAGCTTGCGACCGGTCTCAAGCTGACGGTATCGGGTTATGAGTACCATATCGACGGGCTCATCAGCCAGACGGCGACGCCGACGGGCGGGTTGTACTTCGCGAACCTCGACGGCGCGACGGCGCGGGGCATCGAGCTCGAAGCGGATCGCCGTTTCGAGTCCGGGTTGGCGCTGCACGCAAGCTACGCGCGCCAGGCAGCCGAGGACGCCGTCTCGAACGCCGGACTCACGAGCTCGCCGCGGAACCTCGCGAAGCTCGACCTAAGCCTCCCCTCGCGTCGCGACACGTTGTTCGCCGTGCAACTGCAGCACCAGAGCGATGCGCTGACGCTCGGGGGCAGCCGCACGCCGGACTTCACGACGATGAACTTCACGCTCTTGAAGCGCATATCGGGTACGGGTCTCGAGCTCACCGCGACGGTCCACAACGTGTTCGACGAGCGCTACGCATACCCGGGCGCGCAAGACCACTTGCAGGATGCTATCCCGCAAGATGGGCGCACTTTCCTCGGCAAACTGACCTACAAGTTCTGAGGCTCACGTGCCGTTCTCAACCCTAATCTGCCGTGGATGGACCGCCACGCGCTTCGCAAGCGCGCGCTGTGCATGGCTCGCGATCGCCGTGCTCGCGACGGAGTCCGTCACAGCCGAGGTGCTGAGCGAGGCGCAGATCAAGGCCGCGTTTCTCTACAATTTCACACGGTTCGTCGAGTGGCCCGAGGAAGCATTCGCCGCCCCACACGATCCGCTCGTGATCGGTGTGCTCGGCGAGAGCGCGCTCACGGAGGATCTGCGATCGATCGTGGCGGGCCGCAAGATCAACGGCCGCGCAATCGTCGTCCGCAACGTCGAGAACGAAAGCGATGCGGCAGCCACGCAGGTACTGTTCGTGAGCGCCGCCGGAGACGCGCGCCTCGGCGCCCTGCATGACTCGCTCGCCGACCGGGCCGTGCTCACGGTGGGCGAATCCTCCGCGTTTGCCTCGGCCGGTGGAGTAATTTCGTTCGTCGAGCATGCCGGCAAGCTGCGGTTCGAGATCAACACGGCGGCCGCCGCGCGGGCGCGAGTCAAAGTCAGCGCGGAGCTGCAAAAGCTCGCCACCGCTGTGAGGAGCGCACCATGAAGACGCTCACCCAGCGCCTCGCGGACGTTCCGCTCAAGCGCAAAGTCACGATCATCAGCATGCTGTCGAGCGGCGTGGCGTTACTTCTTGCTTGCACTGCGTTCGTGACGTACGAGCTCGTTACGTTCAAAGACGCGCTCGTCGCGGACATGTACAGCCACGGCGCGCTCATCGCCCACAATAGCGCCGCCGCACTGCTGTTCGACGACCCGGTCTCGGCCGAGCGCACGCTCGAGTCCTTCAGCACGCAGCCGCAAGTGCTCGGGGCAGCGCTATACGATCGCAGCGGTAAGCTATTCGCGGCCTATGCCGGCGCGACCGCCGAGGATGGATTCGACGCCCCGAGTGCGGCGGCCGACGGTCATCGGTTCGAAGGCAACCGGCTGAAGCTCTTCCATAGCTTCGACGTGGCCGGCGAGCCGGCCGGGACCGTTTATATCGAAGCGGACATCGAAAGCGTCCGCGAGCGGCTCGCCCGCTACGGTCTCATCGGCCTGCTCGTGCTGCTCTTGGCCTCGGGCGTAGCGTTCCTGCTCTCCACTCGTTTGCAGCGCACGATCTCCGAACCGATCTCCGCGCTCGCGGCCATCGTCCACGACGTGAGGGCTAGCCAGGATTACTCGCTCCGCGCGACGAAACTCGGTAACGATGAGCTCGGCGAGCTCATCGACGGCTTCAACGCGATGCTTCACCAGATTGAGTCGCAGGCGCGTGCGTTACGCCAGGCGCGGCACACGCTCGAACGCCGTGTAGTCGAGCGCACCGAGCTCCTCGAGCGGGAAATCGCCGGGCGCGAATCCGCGCAAGCACAGCTCCACAGGACCCACGATGAGCTCGTGCGCGCATCGCGGCAGGCGGGCATGGCCGAGGTCGCGACGAACGTGCTGCACAATGTCGGCAACGTCTTGAACAGCGTGAACGTGGCGGTCGGCGTACTCACGGAGCAGATCAAGCATTCACGCCTGACCAACCTGCAGAAGGTTGCCGCACTGTGTCAGGACCAGGGGGATCGCCTCGGCGACTTTCTCGCCAGCGATCCGCGCGGCAAGCGGATTCCGGCCTACATGGTGCAGCTCGCTGAGCACCTGCTCGCCGAACGCACGGCCGCCCTCGCGGAGCTCGACTCGTTACGTGGCAACGTCGAGCACATCAAGGGCATCGTTACAGTGCAGCAAAACTACGCGAAGGTCGGCGGCGTCAATGAACCGACCAGCGTCGTGGACGTGCTGGAGGACGCGGTTCAGATGACCAACGCCTCGTTACACCGACACGACGTGGAGGTCGTTCGCGACTACGCCGACGTCCCGGCTCTCGACACCGAAAAGCACAAAGTCCTGCAGATTCTCGTGAACCTCATCCGCAATGCGAAGGACGCCTGCGCGGCGACCGGTCGTGAGGACAAGCAAATCACGCTGCGCGTGCGCGACGAAGGCGGCTGCGTAAGAGTATCTGTCATCGACAATGGCATCGGCATCGCGCCCGAGAACCTGACGCGAGTCTTCGCGCACGGCTTCACGACGAAGAAGGACGGGCACGGCTTCGGCTTGCATAGCGGCGCGCTCGCGGCACGCGAGCTCGGCGGCGCGCTCACGCTCGCGAGCGAAGGCCCGAATCGCGGCGCAACGTTCACGCTCGAGCTTCCGATCCGTGATGCTTTGGCGGCAAACGACGACTCGTCATCGCCGCCATCCATGGCGGCGACGTGCGCTGACGAGCCCCGGCAACGGTCTTCCGGCATGTCTCGGGAGAGGCCTTTCGCGCGCGGTGAGACATCCAGCGGAACCGTCAACCCGCAGGTTGCTCGGCAGTACTAGGATCCCCCGCCGCGGAGGCCGTGCGGGCGCGCCCCGCCATTTCGGCGCCCGCATTGCGCGGCAACCGCCACGCGTAGTAGGCCGACGCGGCCGAGATGATCCCCACGACGAGGAACGCGACCGTGAAGTTCCCGAGCTCGGTGGCAGGCCGGTCGGCGACGAGCCCGACGATCTCGAGCGCGTAGCCGCCGATCGCGACGCCGAGCGACAGCGACAACTGCTGCAGCATGCCCGACAGGCTGCTCGCCTGCGCCATGCGCGCGCCTTCGACGTCGGCGAACGTGATCGCATTCAAGCTCGTGAACTGGAGCGCGCGGCAGCACCCGCTCACGAGCAGCGTCGCGAGGATCAAGAGCTCGGGCGTGCTCGGCCGAAAGAGGCCGAACGTAATTAGGAGCCCGGAGGCCGCGAGCGCGTTCCAGAGCAGCACGCGGCGAAAGCCCAGCAGGTTCAGCGTTCGGGCCGCGAGCGTCTTCATGAAGATCGCGCCCATCGCCGACACGAACGTGACGAGGCCCGACTGCACGGGGCTCATGCCGAAGCCGAGCTGCAACATGAGCGGCAACAGGAACGGCGACGCGCCGATGCCGATGCGAAACAACGAGCCGCCGAGCGCGCCCGCGCGGAACGTTGCGAAGCGAAACAGCGTGAGATCGAGCAGCGCGTGCTCGTGGCGGCGCTCATGAAAAACATAGGCGACGAGCCCCGCGAGGCCGAGCACGAGCGACGCGACGGCGACCTCGAACGGAATCAAGTGCTGGCCTAGCGTCGAGAAACCGAACATCGCAGCGCCGAGGCCGCCGCCCGCGAGTGCGAAACCGCGCCAGTCGAGCGGCCGCACCGCCTCGCGTCCGGCTGGAATGAAACGCCAGGCCAGCACCATGCCGAACGCGCCGATCGGCAGGTTCACGAGGAAGATCCAACGCCAATCGAAATACGTGGTGATGAAGCCGCCGAGCGGCGGTCCCACCATGGGCCCGACGAGCGCCGGAATCGTGACCCACGAGAGCGCCTGCACGAGCTCGGCCTTGGGGATCGTGCGTAGCAGCACGAGCCGCCCGACGGGCACCATCATGGCCCCACCCGTGCCTTGCACGAACCGGCCCACGACGAGCGCGCCGAGGGAATCGCTGACCGCGCAGGCGATCGAGCCCACGAGGAACACGGCGATGGCGACCACGAACGTCGCGCGCGCGCCGAAGCGGTCGGCGACCCAGCCGCTCACGGGCACGAACACGGCGAGCGCGAGCAGGTAGGTCGTCAACGCGAGCTTGAGCGCGATCGGGTCGGTCGCGAGATCGGCCGCGATCGCGGGCAGCGACGTCGTGAGCACCGTCGAGTCGAGGTTCTCGATGAACAGCCCGCAGGCGACGATCAGTGGCAGGAGCCGAGACGATTTCATGGCGAGGGTTGAGAGCGCATCGCGCCGCGACTCTTCGATGCGGCCGTCGCGAACGTCGCGACGCTCGTCAGCCGGCGTGGTCCTTCATGTAATTGCGCTCGTACTCGCGCTGCGCGTGATCCTTCTCGCGCTTGACTTTGCCCGCGGCGCGGCGCGCCACGCCCGCCGCTCGCTTGCGGCTACGCTCGGTGCTGACGCCGGCCGACGCCGAGAACAAGCGCTCGGGCGCCGCGTCGTGGCACTTGGGGCACTCGGCCACTTCACCGACGCGCACGAGCTCCTCGAAGCGATGGCCGCAGGCCCGGCACTTGAAGTCGTAGAGCGGCATGTCAGCCCGACGGCGCCGGCGGTAAGCTGCACGCGGCGTCCTCGCTGCAGAGTCGCTCGAGCAACTCGGCCGTGTCCTTGAACACTTGAATCGAAGAGCCCCGCTCATGGCCGCCCGCACGCCCCAGCGCCGCATCGATCGCCGTGCGCCCTTCGCTGTCTTTGGCGTCGACCTTGGCGCCGTTTTGCGCGAGGAACAGGACGACGTCGTTCCAGCCCCAGAACGCCGCGCCGAACAGCGCCGTTTGTCCCGGGCCTTTGCCGCGGCCGCCGCCCGTCGTGACGGCGTTGACGTCGGCGCCGGCCGCGACGAGCACCTGCAGCGTCTCGATCGAGCGTTTCTCGACGTCGCTCGTCGTGTAGTGCGGGATGCCGGGGCCGTAGCCGCGGATGTCGCACTCGAGTGAGCCGTAGCCCGCGGCGGCCATGAGCGGTGTCACCCCGCTCACGTTCGGCAGCTCGAGGCGCGCGCCGTGCGCGATGAGGAGCTTCATTGCGGCCGTGTCGAAAGTCTTCGCGGCGCGTAGCAGCGGCGTTGCGCCCGTCACGAGCAGCGAGTCGCAGCCGCGGTCGGCGCCGCGCTCGCGGTATGGCGGCAACAGCTTGAGCTGCGCGTTCGGATTGCCGCCGCGCTCGAGTATTCCTTCGATTAGCTGGAGCGCCGGCGTGGCGTCCGTCGACAGGCGATCCGGGCGCCCGCCGCGCGGCAGCGTGTTCAGGTCGACGGCGAAATACAGCGGCGTCCGGCCCCACCAGTCCCAGACGTCGACGGCTGCGCCGGCCTCGAGCAGATACGCGGCCGTGTCGAAGTGGAGATTGTCGAGCGCCATCATGAGCGGCGTGACGCCGCGCGACCCGGCGAGGTCGATGTCGGCTCCACCCTCGACGAGCGCGCGCGCACATTGGGCGCAGCCTTCGCGCGCGGCGTAGAGCAGCGCCGTCAGGCCACCGAACGGCCGGTACTGCCGCCGGCGCTCCGCAGACACT
>DATFFV010000426.1:0-3419 GCA_035249885.1 Gammaproteobacteria bacterium
CGTCGCCAACCCCGGCCGCGAACGGCGCGGGAAGCCCGCCTGACACGGACACGGCAGCCGACGAGGGCGCGGGCACGCTCGGCGCCGAGACGTCGCCGCCGACGCCGCGACCCGCAGCGGGGACTCCGTCCGTCACTCTCGAGTCCTTGCTCGCCGACCCGCAGTTCGCCGTCGCGACCGACAACGCCATCGCCGCGTTGCTCGCGCTCTGGGGCGCAGGCTATGACGCAGCGCGCGGCGAGCCGTGCGTGCAGGCGCAGGAACAGGGTCTGCGCTGCTCTTTCCAACGGCGCGGCACGCTCAGCGAGGTGCGGCGCCTAAACTGGCCCGCGGTCTTGTCGCTCGTCACGCCGGACGGGCCCGAGCGGGCCGTCGTCCTCGCCGGGCTCGGCTACGATCACGCGAAGCTCGTGGCCGACGGCCGCGAGCTCGCGCTGCCGCTCGCCGAGCTCAGCTTCTCTTGGTATGGCGACTACCTCGTACTCTGGCCGCCCGGGGACGCCCCGGAATATGCTCTCGCGCCGGGGGTCGACGACGAAGGCGTGCGTTGGTTGCGCCGCACGCTCGCCGCGCTCGACGGCGAGTCCTCCGCGGATCAGGACTCGGCCACTCGTTACGACGAGGCGCTCGAACGCCGTGTGCGCGACTACCAGCGCGCCCATCAGCTGGCGGTCGACGGCATCGTCGGCACCCGCACGCAGATCGCGATGCTGGCCGAGCTCGGCCTCGCGGGCGCGCCGACGCTCGAGCAGAGGCACTGACGTGTCGTTCATCCTCGACGCCTTGCGCAAATCGGAGCACGAGCGGCAACGCTCGACGATACCCGGGCTCACGCAGGTGCCTGCGGCGACGACGAATCCCGAGGTTCCGCGCTGGGTGCTGCCCGTGATCGGAGTGCTCGCGGCCGCCGTGCTCGTGCTCGGCGGCGCGTAGTGGCAGAGCACGCGCGGCGCGGATGACGCGACAGCGGCCTCGAACACGCGCACCGTGGAGCTGCCGCAGCCGACGCCGCAGACGGGCGCAACCCTCGCGCCGATCACCGTCGTACCACCCCCCGCGCCACCGCGCGTACCGCTCGCCGAGGCTCCGCGCCCGTCGGCGACTTCGTTGTCCGCTGCAGCGCGCACGACGCTCGAGGAGGCAGCGACAGACCCCTTGGCTGCGATCGACGAGTCCGCGGCCGCAGCCGCGCGCGAACCGACACTGCCGAGCGCGGCCTCGCTCGCGGCCGAGGGCGTGTCACTGCCGCCGCTGCGCCTCGATCTGCTTGCCTACAGCGAGCGACGCAGCGATCGCTTCGTCTTCATCAACGGACGCAAATACGTCGAAGGCGAGCGCCTGCCCGAAGGCCTCGTGCTCGAAGCCGTCGAGCCGCGCGGCGCGGTCTTGAGCCACGCCGGGCGGCGGTTCTTGCTCGTCCCCGAGTAGAGGTGCCGGTGTTACGGTTTCGGTTCAACCTGGTTCAACCGAAACCGTAACACCGGCACCTCCGTCGTCGATGGCCGCGATCAGCGTCTCATCGTCGTTGCGCGGGTCGTTGACCTTAAGACCGACGCGGCGAATCTCGAGTGCCGGCAGGTCGCGCGCGAGTCCGGCGATGTCCGCGGGGCTCGTGCCTGGATCGAGCCACGTCGCGTGCGCGCCGCGCGGCACGAGCAGCGGCATGCGGTCGTGAATCGCAGCAAGCTTTGGGCTCGCGTCGATCGTGACGATGACGCACGTTTCGAGCTTGTCTCCCGCCGGTGTACGCCAACGCTCCCAGAGGCCCGCGAGCGCGAGCAGCGGCTCCTGCGCCGGAGCGATGAAATAGGGGCGCTTGCGCGCCCGCTTGCCCCCGCGCTCGGCCTCGGCCCATTCGTAGAATCCGCTCGCGGGGATCAGGCACCGGCGGCGCGACCACGCCTCGCGGAACGCGGGCTTCTCGCCGATGCCCTCGAGGCGCGCGTTGATGAGCCGGCGGCCGATCGCCGCGTCCTTGGCCCAGAACGGCACGAGCCCCCAGGTCAGCGCGTCGAGCCGCCGCCGGCCGTCGTGCTCGCGCACCGCGGCCACGGCCTGGCCCGGTGTGAGGTTGTAGCGCGCCGGCAGCGCCATGCCGACGGGCTCGGCGAGCGCGAAGTACTCCTCGAGCACCTCCGGCGTCACGAACAAGCCGAACCGGCCGCACACGTCAGGTCCTGACGCCGCTGCCCCGTTGCAGCATGAACAATACGGCGCCGAACAGCGCGACGGCGAAGCCGATCATGATGGCGTAGGCCACGCCGATCGGAATGTCCGACGAGCCGAGCATACCGTAGCGAAACGCATTCACCATGTAGAGGATCGGATTCGCGAGCGCGACTTTCTGCCAGAACTCCGGGAGCAGCGAGATCGAGAAGAACACGCCGCCCAAGTACGTGAGCGGCGTCAGCACGAACGTCGGGATGATCGAGATGTCGTCGAACGTCTTCGCGAAGATGGCGTTGAACAGGCCGGCGAGGGAGAACACGACGGCGGTCAGCAGGATCGTCGTGAACGTGATCAGCGGATGGACGACGTGCAGGTCCGTGAAGAACAGCGCCACGACGACGACGAGCGCCGCGACGAGCAGGCCGCGCACGATCCCGCCCACGACGAAGCCGACCACGATCGTCGTGTGCGCGAGCGGCGCCACGAGCATCTCCTCGAGGTGCAGCATGAGCTTGCTCGAGAAGAACGACGACACGACGTTGGCGAACGAGTTCGTGATGACGGCCATCATGATCAGGCCCGGCGCGATGAACGTCATGTAGGGCACGCCGTCCATCTCGCCGATGCGGCTGCCGACGAGGCTGCCGAAGATGATGAAGTACAACGTCATCGTGATCGCGGGCGGCACGATCGTCTGCACCCAGATGCGAACGACGCGCCGCGATTCCTTGCGCACGATGGTCCATAGGCCGACGAGATTGATGCGCCAAAGGTCGAGGCGTTCGGCCTCGCGGCGGTTCGCGACGTCGTTCATGCCGAACGCCGCTCCTGGCTGTTCTCGACGAGGCGTATGAACAGCTCCTCGAGCCGGTTGGTCTTCGTGCGCATGCTCGCCACGTGCAACCCCTGCCGCGAGAGTTGCGCGAAGACCTCGTTCAAGCCCTGGCCCTTCGCGACCTCGACTTCGATCTCGCGCTCGTTGCGTAGGCGCACGGTGTAGCCCGCGAGCGTCGGTGCGGCGCGCACGGGCTCTTGCATGCTCAGCACGAAGACCTCGAGCTGCAATTTGCCGATGACGTTGGCCATCGTGTCGTTCTCGATGATGCGCCCCTCGTCGATGATGGCGATGTTGCGGCAGAGGCTCTCGGCCTCCTCGAGATAGTGCGTGGTCAAGATGATCGTGGTGCCGGCGGCGTTGATGTCGCGCATGAACGTCCACATGGTCCGGCGCACTTCGATGTCCACACCCG
>DATFFV010000427.1:0-6040 GCA_035249885.1 Gammaproteobacteria bacterium
AGCGGCTCGCGCGACGGCACCGCGGGCAGCGGCGCGAGCGGGGCGTCGAGCCGCGGCACGGCTTTGAGGAGCGCACGCGTGTACTCGTGCTGCGGCCGGTAGAACACGTCGCGCACGGCGCCTTGCTCTTTGAGCTCGCCGCCATGCATGACGAGCACGCGGTCGGCGAGGCCGGCCACGACGCCGAGGTCGTGCGTGATGAGCACGATTGCCGAGCCGAACCGGCTCTTAAGATCCTTGAGCAACGCGAGAATCTGCGCCTGCACTGTCACGTCGAGCGCCGTCGTCGGCTCGTCGGCGACGAGCACCTCGGGCCTTAAAAGCAGGCTCGCGGCGATCATGACGCGCTGGCGCATGCCGCCCGAGAGCTCGTGCGGATAGCGCTTCAAGCGCGCCGCGGCCTCAGGGATCGCGACGGCGTCGAGCATCTCGAGGCAGCGCGCACGCGCGGCCGCGCGCGAGACGCGCTCGTGCGCGCGCACGACCTCCGTCATCTGCGCCTCGATCGTGAGATACGGGTTCAGCGACGTCATCGGGTCCTGGAAGATCATCGCGATCTTGCGGCCGCGAATCCTGCGCAGCTCGGCGGGCCGCAGCGCGAGCAAGTCGCGGCCCGCGAACCGCGCCGTGCCCGTGGCGCGGCCGTTGGCCGCGAGTAGGCCGACGAGGCTCATGACGGTCTGGCTCTTGCCCGAGCCCGACTCGCCGACGATCCCGAGCGTCTCGCCCTTTTCCAGCGTGAAGCTCAAGTCGCGCACGGCGTGGACCTCGCCGTCGGGCGTCGCGAAGCGCACGTTGAGCTTGTCGACTTCGAGCAGCGCCATGCTCAGCGGTCTTTGGGGTCGAGCGCGTCGCGCATGCCGTCGCCCAGGAAGTTGAAGCAAAACAGCGTCGTCGCGAGGAACGCCGCCGGGAAAACCAGCATCCAAGCCGCGCCTTCGAGCTCGCGGCTGCCCTCGTTGACGAGCGCGCCCCACGACGTCATCGGTTCCTGCACGCCAAGGCCCAAGAAGCTCAAGAACGACTCGACGAGGATGACCTGCGGGATCGTGAGCGTGACGTAGACGGCCACGACGCCGAGCAGGTTCGGCACGATGTGCCGCCGGATGATCGCCGACGCGGCGACGCCTTGGGCCTGGGCCGCCTCGACGAACTCGCGGTGCTTCAGGGAGAGCGTCTGGCCGCGCACGATGCGCGCCATGTCGAGCCAGTTGATGGCGCCGATCGCGACGAAGATCAGGAAGATGCTGCGGCCGAAGAACACCATGAGCAGGATCACGAAGAACATGAACGGCAGCGCATAGAGAATGTCGACGATGCGCATCATGACGTTGTCGACGCGGCCGCCGAAGTAGCCCGCGACCGCGCCGTAGGTCACGCCGATGACGAGGCTCACGGCCGTCGCCACGATGCCGACCATGAGCGAGATGCGGCCGCCGTAGAGTGTGCGGACGTATATGTCGCGGCCAATCGTGTCGGTGCCGAACAGGTGCCCCGTGGACCAGCTCGGGCCGATCGACGTGTTGGCGAAGTCCGCGAAGTCGTAGGCATAGCGCGCGAACCACGGCGCGACGACCACGAGCACGGCCATGACGGCGATGATGCAGCCGCCCACGACGGCCGCGCGGTTCCTCTTGAGCTTCGCCCACGCATCGACCCAAAGGCTGCGGCCCTTGGCTTCGGCGGTCACGGTGGCGGCCGCGGTGCTCACCGGTATTTCACCTTCGGGTCGAGCCACGCGTAGGCCAGATCGACGAGGAAATTGAGGGTGATGATGAGCACGCCGTAGAACACGACCACGCCCATGACGAGCGTGTAGTCGCGGTTGAGCGCCCCCGTCACGAAGAATCGCCCGAGTCCGGGCACGCTGAAGATCTGCTCGATGACGACCGAGCCCGTGATCACGTGCGCGGTGGCCGGGCCCAAGTACGACACGACGGGCAGCAGCGCAGGCTTGAGCGCGTGCTTCACGATGACTTTCCACGTGGGCAGCCCCTGCGCTCGCGCCGTGCGGACGAAGTTACTGCGTAGCACCTCGATCATGCTGCCGCGCGTGAGGCGCGAGAGATACGCGATCTGCGGCAGCGCGAGCGCGATCACGGGCAGCACGAGGTTGCGCAGCGAGCCCTGCCCCAACCCTCCGGCCGGCAGCCACCGCAGGTGGATCGCGAACACGAGCACGAGCAGCGGCGCCATGACGAAGTTCGGGATCGAGATGCCCGTCATCGAGACGGCCATGACGCCGTGGTCCACAGCCCCGTTCTGGCGCAGCGCAGCGAGGCAGCCCGCGGCCACGCCGACGAGCAGCGCGACGAGGATCGCCGTGCCGCCGAGCGTCAGCGACACCGGGAAGCCCGCCGTGATGAGCTCCGTGACGCTGTAGTCCTGGTACTGGAACGAGGGCCCGAAGTCGAAGCGCAGCAGGCCGCCCAAGTAGCGCCCGAACTGCTGGTAGAGAGGCTCGTCGAGGTGATACGCCGCGCGCAGGTTCGCCTCGATCTCGGGCGACGGCTGGCGCTCGGAGTCGAACGGCCCGCCGGGCGCGAGCCGGATCATCACGAACGCGACGGCGATGAGGATCAGCAGCGTCGGGATCGCGCCGAGCAGACGCCGCAGGGAGTAACGCAGCAAACGTAGCCGCCTAGTGCTTCAACACGTACCAGTCTTTGTGGTGGTAGCGGTCCATGATGTTCGGCTCCCAGCCCCCGACCCACGGCTTCACGAGGTGCTGCGACACGTAGTAGTACAGCGGGATGAGCGGCATGTCCGCGAGCAGCACGCGCTCGGCCTCCTCGAGCAGCGCCGCGCGCTTCGCCGGGTCGAGCTCCGACTGCGAGGCCGCGAGGAGCCGGTCGTACTCGGGGCTCGCGTAGCCCGCGTCGTTCTGCCCCGCCGTCGAACGGAACAGCTCGGCGAACGAGAACGCGTCGTTGTAGTCGCCGATCCAACCGCTGCGGAAGATCTGCGTGTCGATCTTCTCGTTGCGCGTGTCGAGGAAGACCTTCCACTCCTGATTGAAGAGCTCGACCTCGGCGCCGAGCGTCTCTTTCCACATCGACGCGAGCGTCACCGAGATGCGGCGATGGTCCTCGTTCGTGTTGTAGTAGATCGTCGTGCGCAGCGGGTTCTTCTCGGAATAGCCGGCCTCCGCGTAGAGTCGTTTGGCTTCGGCCTCGCGCTCGGCCTGCGTCCACGAGGCCTCGACCATGTTCTGGCCCGTGTAGTTGCGCACGGGCGGCACCCAGCCGAACGCCGCGCGCTCGCCGGCGCCGAGCACGTCCTTGGTGAGAATCTCGCGGTCGACGGCCAGGCTCAACGCGCGGCGCAGCTTCGGACTGTCCTTGAACGGCGGGCGCGTGACGTTGAAGCCGAAGTAGTAGCTGCCGACCCACGGCGAGATCTTGAGCTCGGAGCCTAGGTTCTCGCTGATCCAATCGAACCGCGCTGTCGGGATGTCGTAGGTGTAGTCGAGCTCGCCCGCGCGATAGCGCTGGAGCTCGGCCGAGAGATCCTCGGTGGGATAGAACCAGATTTCCGTGAGGCGCACGTTGTCCGCGTCCCAATAGTGCGGGTTGCGGACGACCTTGATGTGCGACTGCACGACCTGCTCCTCGAGCACGAACGCGCCGTTGCTGACGAGGTTGCCGGGCCGCACGAACAGGTCGCCGTGCTGCTCGTAGCTCGGCTGGTGCAGCGGGTAGGTCATCGAGTGCGTGAGCAAGCCCAAAAAATACGGCGTCGCGTTCGCGAGCTCGATCTCGAGCGTGTGGTCGTCGACGGCGCGCACGCCGAGCTCGGTCGGCGGCAGCTTACCCGCCGTGATCTCGTCGGCGTTCTTGATGGGCGTGAGAATGAAGCTGTAGATCGTGAGCGTCTTGGGATCGGCGCCGCGCCGCAGGCCGAACACGAAGTCGTGCGCCGTGACGGGGTCGCCGTTCGACCAGCGCGCGTTCTCGCGCAAGTGGAACGTGTAGCGCTTGCCGTCGGCGCTCACGTCCCAAGACTCCGCGGCGCCGGGCACGAGCTCGCCGTTCGGCGCCTCGTTGACGAGCCCCTCGTAGAGATCGCGTTGGATGTTCGAGCCCTGGAGCTCCTCGCCGCGGTGCGGGTCGAGCGTTTGGATCTCGCTGCCGTTGCCCAAGTGCAGCACCTGGTGCTCGGCGAGCTCGGTGCCGCTCGGGCCCCCGACCTGGACGGCGGCCCCACCCCCTTCCGCTCCGCCGCCGCCGCAGCCCGCGAGCGCCAGCATCGCCGCGAGCGAGAGTAGGCCGCCGAATCGTGCATTCGTTCGCGTCATGTCAGGCGCTCCGTCGTTGCCGTTTCTTGACGTGGACCAAGAGCAGCGAGATCGCCGCCGGCGTCATGCCGGAGATGCGCGCGGCCTGGCCGATGTCGTTCGGCCGGACGCGCGTGAGCTTCTCGCGCAGCTCGTTCGAGAGACCGTTGACCGTGCCGTAGTCGAGATCCGCGGGCAGCGGCGTGCCTTCTTCGCGCTTCAAGCGCGCGATCTCGCCGCCCTGGCGCTCGACGTAACCCGCGTAGTGCGCGTCGATCGTGAGGCTGCCCACCCAGTGCTCGGCGAATTCGGGCGGCAGCGACGTAAGCTCCGGCGAAACGCCCACGCAGGGCAGCGCGGCGACGTCGGCGTAGGCGACGCCGGGGCGACGCAGCAACCCGTAGGCCGAAACCTCGCGTGCGAGCGGCTCGGCGAACGCGCCGCCCAAGGGTACGTCGCCGGGCTTGACGACGACGCCGTGAAAGCGCGCGGTCTCGCGCGCGAGCCATTCGCGGCGCGCCTCGAAAACCTGCCAACGCTCGTCGTCGACTACTTTGAGCTCGCGGCCCACGGGCGTGAGCCGCAGGTCGGCGTTGTCCTCGCGCAAGCTGAGCCTAAACTCCGCGCGGCTCGTGAACATGCGGTACGGCTCGGTCGCGCCGCGCGTGACGAGGTCGTCGACGAGCACGCCGATATAGGCCTCCTCGCGCCGCGGATACCACGGCGCAAGCTCGCGCACGCGCAGACCTGCGTTGATGCCCGCGACGATGCCCTGCGCCGCGGCCTCCTCGTAGCCCGTCGTGCCGTTGATCTGGCCCGCGAAGAACAGGTTCGCGACGGCCTTCGTCTCGAGCGAGAAATGGAGATCGCGCGGATCGAAGAAGTCGTACTCGATCGCGTAGCCCGGCCGCGTGACGTGCGCGTTCTCGAACCCCGGAATCGATGCTACGAGGTCGAGCTGCACGTCGAATGGCAGCGACGTCGAGATGCCGTTCGGGTAGATCTCGAACGTGTCGAGCCCCTCGGGCTCGATGAAGATCTGGTGACGCGTGCGCTCGGCGAAGCGCACGACCTTGTCCTCGATCGACGGGCAATAGCGCGGGCCAACGCCTTCGATGGCGCCCGTGAACAGCGGCGAGCGGTGGAGCCCCTTGCGGATGATCTCGTGCGTGCGCTCGGTCGTGTGCGTAATGTGGCAGCTGACCTGGCGCGGGTGCAGGGCGCGCTTGCCCAAGAACGAGAACACGGGCGTCGGCGTATCGCCGGGCTGCTCGGCGAGATTCGTGTAGTCGACCGTGCGGCCGTCGATGCGCGGCGGCGTGCCCGTCTTCAAGCGCCCGACGGCGAGGCCGAGGTCGCGGAGGCGTTGCGCGAGGCCGATCGAGGCCGGATCGCCGGCGCGGCCGCCCGAGTAATTGACCTGCCCCACGTGGATCTTGCCGCCCAAGAACGTGCCGACCGTGAGCACCACGGTCTCGGCCGCGATGCGGATGCCGGTCTGCGTCACGACCCCGCGCACGCGCCCGCCTTCGATCGTCAAACCGTCGACGTTCTGCTGCAGCAACGTGAGGTTCGGCTCGGCGTCGAGCAACGCGCGGATCGCGCGCTTGTAGAGCGAGCGGTCGGCCTGCGCGCGCGTCGCGCGCACGGCGGGACCCTTGCTCGCGTTGAGCGTACGGAAGTGGATACCCGCTCGATCCGCGGCTCTTGCCATAGCTCCGCCAAGAGCGTCGATCTCCTTCGTGAGATGACCCTTGCCGATGC
>DATFFV010000428.1:0-2374 GCA_035249885.1 Gammaproteobacteria bacterium
CGCGTCGTGGTCGAGCGTTACTGCGTCGGCTGCCACGACTCTGCCGAGCGCGCCGGCGGCCTCGCGCTCGACCGACTGCCCGTGGACGCCGTCCACAGCGATGCGGAGACGTGGGAGCACGTCGTGCGCAAGGTGCGCACGGGCTTCATGCCGCCGGCCGGCGAGCCGCGCCCCGATCGCGCGGCGCTCGACGCGTTCGCCACAGCGATCGAGACACGGCTCGACGCGGCGGCTCGGGCGACGCCGAACGCGAGCTTCAAGGGCGTCTCGCGACTCAACCGCGCCGAGTACGCGAATGCCGTCCGCGACCTCCTCGCCTACGACGCCGGCCCGATCGTCGAGACGTTGCCGGCCGATGATTCCATCCGGGGCTTCGACAACGTCGCTGCGGCGCTGACCGTGTCGCCGACGCTCATCGAAAGCTACGTGACGGCGGCGCTCAAGATCAGCCGCGCCGCGGTCGGCGATCGCGCGCAGGGCCCGACCCAGGTCGTCTACGAGGCGCCCGACGGCTCGCAAGGTAGCCACGTCGACGGTCTGCCTTTGGGCACGCGCGGCGGCTTCAAGCTCTCGCACGCCTTTCCGCTCGACGCCACCTACGAGCTGCGCGTGCGCGCTCGCGGTCCCGGGGCGCTCGCGGGCCAGCGCTTTTGCCCGCCGCCCCGCATCGACTTGACGCTCGACGGCGAGCCGCTCGCCGTCGACAATCCGGCCTCGTTCCGGGCCGAAGTCGCCGCGGGGCCGCACACGTTGACCGTCGCGCTGCTCGACGAGCGCCGGTGCGAGGGCGTCAACGAGCTATTCGGCGTCTACGCGCCGGGCGGCGGAATCGACGCCGTAGAGATCCACGGGCCGTTCGATGCAACCGGCCTGGGCGAAACGCCCAGCCGGGCGGCCATTTTCTCCTGCTACCCTCCAGCGGGCGAAGACGAGGTGCCGTGCGCGCGCGAGATCCTAGCCCGACTCGCAGCGCGCGCGTATCGGCGGCCCGTGGATCTCGACGACGACGCGGTCGCCACTTTGCTGCGCTTCTTCGAGCAGGGCCGTCACGTCGGCGACTTCGAGACCGGCATCGAGCAGGCCCTTGCGCGGGTACTCGTCGACCCCCGCTTCCTATATCGCCTCGAAGCCGAGCCGGACGGGCTCGCGGCCGGCGCGAGCTACCGCGTGACCGACCTCGAGCTCGCGTCGCGCCTGTCGTTCTTCCTCTGGAGCAGCATCCCCGACGACAAGCTCCTGGATGCCGCGACGGCGGGCCGGCTGCACGAGCCTGCCACGCTCGAGCGCGAGGTGCGGCGCATGCTCGCGGACCCGCGCGCCGCTGCCCTCATCGAGAACTTCGCGGGTCAGTGGCTCAAGCTGCGCGAGCTCGACGACGCACTGCCGCAGGACGCGGGCTTCGATGCGCAGCTGCGCGCCGCGTTCCGTCGCGAGACGGAGCTCCTGTTCGAGCACGTCATGCGCGAGGACCGCAGCGTCCTCGAGCTTCTCGACGCGCGCTACACGTTCCTCGACGAGCGCCTCGCGCGGCACTACGGCATCGAGGGAGTGCGCGGCAGCTATTTCCGCCGCGTCGAATTGCCCGACGACAGCCCGCGCGGCGGGCTCTTGGGCCACGGCAGCCTCCTGACGGCGACCTCCGTGGCCAATCGCACGTCGCCGGTCGTCCGCGGAGCATGGATCGTCGAGAACCTCCTTGGCGCCGAGGTGCCGCCTCCGCCGCCGGGCGTCGAGGCCGATCTCTCCGGGGCACGCTCGCCGGCCGAGGCGAAGACGCTGCGTCAACGCATGGAAGCCCACCGCGCGAATCCGGTCTGCGCCGCGTGCCACCAGCTCATCGACCCGTTCGGCTTCGCGCTCGAGAATTTCGATCTCGTGGGCCGTTGGCGCGACAGCGACGCCGGTGAGACGATAGACGCCGCGGCCGTGCTGACCGACGGCACGATGGTTCGCGGGCCGCAGGACCTACGGGCCGCGTTGCTCGACCGCTCCGACGCGTTCGTGACGGCGCTGACCGAGAAGCTCATGACGTACGCGCTCGGGCGAATACTCACGGCCGACGACATGCCTGCGGTGCGCCGCGTTGTCGCCGGGGCGGCGGCGCGGGACTATCGATTCTCTGCAATCGTGCTCGGTATCGCGGAAAGCGCGCCGTTTGCGATGCAGGTCAAGCGCGCCACGGACGCGGGCATGGATGCCCGCGGTAGAGCAACGCAGGGAGCGGTTGCCGAGGAACCATGAACGACGAGACGATTCCCGCGCGTATCTCAAGGCTCGCATGAGCGCCTATCTGACTCGCAATCACCTCTCGCGTCGCGCCGTGCTGCGAGGCGCCGGTGCCACGATCGCGCTGCCGCTCCTGTCCGCGATGTTG
>DATFFV010000429.1:0-3756 GCA_035249885.1 Gammaproteobacteria bacterium
CGCAGGACTTCGCCGCGCTGCTCGCCGAGCTCGATGCCGCGGCCGATGCGGGCGCGTCGCCCGGCGCTCTGTCGGCGCTCGAGCTCCGCGCGCTCGTGCGTTTCATGAGCTACACGCCGCCGACGACTGCGCTGCTGCCCGTCATGCTGCACGAAGCCCGCGCCGGCAACGTGGCGCCGCTCGCGGCGCTCGCCGACTCGTTGATCGGCGATCTCGCCGACTCGTTGAGCTTCCCGATGAGCAACGCAGTGACGTGCACGGAGGACGTGCCGTTCATCGCGCCCGAGGCCGCGGTAGGCCTGGAGACGACCTATCTCGGCACGGCGATGGTCGAGGGCCTCACGGGGTTGTGCGCGGCCTGGCCCCGCGGCGTCATCGACGAAGGCTTCAACACGGCCGTCGTGAGCGACACGCCCGTGCTGCTGCTCTCGGGCGAGTACGATCCGATCACGCCGCCGGCCTATGCCGAGCAGGTCAAGAACGCGGGCCTCCGCAACAGCGTCCACGTGATCGGCCGCCAGCAGGGCCACGGGCTCGCCGGCGTGGGCTGCGTGCCGCGCATCCTGCGCGCGTTCATCGCGACGCCCGAGCCCGCGGAGCTCGACGCGAGCTGCCTCGCCGCTGAGCCGCCGACGCCGTTCTTCCTAACCCTGCTGGGGCCCGCGCCGTGATCGAGGTCGAGGACCTGCGCAAGAGCTTCGGCGCCGTGCGCGCGCTCGACGGCGTGAGCTTCGAGGCCGGCGACGGCCGCATCACGGGCCTGCTCGGACCGAACGGCGCGGGCAAGTCGACGTGCCTGCGGATCCTCTCGACCGTTTTGAGGCCCGAAGCCGGAACGGCGCGCATCGGCGGCATCGAGCTCGCCGCGGCGCCGCTCGCGGCGCGGCGCGTGCTCGGCGTGCTGCCGCACAGCTCGGGCCTCTATCAGCAGCTCACGGCGCGCGAGAACATCGAGTACTACGGCCGGCTCCACGGCCTCGAGGAATCCGCACTTGCGACGCGCGTCGCGACGCTCATCGAGCGGCTCGACCTCAAAGCCGTCGCCGATCGCAAGGCCAAAGGCTTCTCGCAGGGCGAGCGCACGAAAGTGGCGCTGGCGCGCGCGCTCGTTCACGACCCGCAGCACCTGCTGCTCGACGAGCCGACCAACGGCCTCGACGTGATGGCCACGCGCCACCTGCGTGACTGGCTGCGCGAGCTGCGCAGGCAGGGGCGTTGCGTGCTGCTGTCGAGCCACGTCATGCAGGAGGTCGAGGCGCTCGTCGACGACCTCGTCATCATCGCCGCGGGCCGCGTCACGCTCGCAGGCACGCCGGCCGAGCTCGCGGCGCGCTTCCCGGGAAGCAGCCTCGAGGAGATCTTCGTCGCGGCCGTGAGCGGCACGGAGCGCAGCGCTGCATGAGTGTCATCTTCACCGTCTGCCGAAAGGAGATCATCGAAACGCTACGCGAGCGACGCACGCTCATGGGCCTGCTGCTCGGGCCGCTGTTCGGCCCCGTGATCTTCGCCATGCTCATCAATGTCATGGTGTCGCGCAACCTGACGTCGATCGAGGAAACGCTGAGCGTGCCGATGCTCGGGGCCGAACGCGCCCCGAATCTCGTCGCGTTCTTGAAGGCGCGCGGCATCGAGGAGCCCGAAGGCCATGGGGTCGCGACCGTCGAGCAGGCCACGGGGCTGGTCGGCACCGGCGAGCACGACGTCGTGCTCGCGATCGACGAGGCGTTCGACACGGATTTCGGCACGGAGCGCGCGGCACGGGTCACGCTGATCTTCGACCGCTCGAAATCGCGCGCCGGGAGCCGCATCGCCCGGGTGCGCGGCGCCATCGAGGCTTACGGCGCACAGATCGGCGCGCTGCGGCTCGTGGCGAGCGGCGCGAACCCCAACCTCACGCGACCGCTCATCGTCGACGAGCTCGACGTGTCCACGCCCGCGAGCCGCGCGGCGCTCATGCTCGGCGTTCTGACGTATTTCATGCTGTTCGCGACGCTCACGGGCGGAATGCACCTCGCGATCGACACGACGGCCGGCGAGCGCGAACGCAGGTCACTCGAGCCGCTGCTCGCGCTGCCGGTCACTCGCGCCAACCTCATCCTCGGGAAGATGACGGCGACGGTCTGCTATATGTTGGCCTCGCTCGCGCTCACGCTCGCGGCCTTCACCGTGGTCCTGCGGCAACTGCCGCTCGGCGCGATCGGCATGAGCTCGAACTTCGGCATCGCCACGGCGGCTCTCGCGTTCCTCTTGGTGTGCCCGTTCGCGCCGCTCGGCGCGGCGCTCATGACGACCGTGGCCTCGTTCACCAAGACCTATCGCGAGGCGCAGACCTACCTCACGTTCGTGCTGCTCGTGCCCACGCTGCCGCTCGCCTTTGCCACGTTCTTGAACGTCGAGCCCGAGCTCAACCTCATGTGGATCCCGAGCTTGAGCCAGCACCTGCTCATCACGACGCTCATCAAGGACCAACCGCTCGACGCCGGGCTCACGGCGCTGTCGGTCGCGAGCACGCTCGCCTTCGGCCTGTTGCTGGGCTGGCTCGCCGTGCGCCTCTATCGGCGCGAAGCAATTCTCGGTTAGCGCCCGGGCACGAGTTATGTAAACGCGAGCGTCGCGCTTCTGCGAGCGCGTTCACGCCGAATTTGGCTTGCGAGCGGCAAAGTCACGGTCGGTCGTACAACTCATATTTCGATCGACGCGATGCTCGAAACGCCGCCAGCCGGGACCGCCCAACCGCCGTCGTACGACGCCCTCACGTTGGCCTTGACGCGCCCGGCGTTCATGAAAACCCTCAACGACGAGGCGGAGCTCGCGCATCGCACGGGCAGCGCGTTCAGCCTCATGCTGCTCGACGTCGATCACCTGCAGAACATCAACGATTGCCACGGCGTCGCGGCCGGCGACGACGTGCTCGCCGGGCTCGCCGACCGCTGCCGCAAGATCATCGCGGAGCCCGCGTGGCACCGCTCGGAGTACACGCTCTGCCGCTACGACGGCGGCGCGATCATGATCCTGGCGCGGCCGTGCGCGTCGAGCCAGGCGGAGATGCTCGCCGAGGCGCTGCGTTTCGCCGTCGCCGAGAAGCCGCTCAAGGATCGCATGAGCGCCACGGTGTCGATCGGCGTCGCGCAGTGCCGTATCGGCGAGTCGATCGACGAGCTCTTGGGTCGCACCGAGCGCGTGCTGCACGTCGCGAAGCGATTCGGCCGCGACCGCGTCGAGATCGCCCCCGCCCCGCCGAGCCGCATCGAGCGCGCCAAGGTCGTCGGCCTCTACGACTAACGCGCATTTCTCGACGGCGCTGGATTTCTCACCGCGAAATCCTGTTGCGCGCTATTTACCGATGCAGAAGGTCGCGAAGATTTCGCCGAGCAGGTCGTCGCTCGTGACCTCGCCGGTGAGCTCGCTCAAGCTGGTTTGCGCTTGGCGCAGGTGCTCGGCCGTGAGCTCGAGCGCGCCGGTGAGTAGCGACCGCGCCGCGACGAGGTGCCCGTTCGTGCGTTCGAGGGCGTCGAGGTGACGACGACGCGCGCTCAGGGCGCCCGGGCTTTCGGCGCCTAGGCCCGCGAGCTCCTTGACGTGCTCGACGAGCAGCGGGATGCCGGCGCCCGTGAGCGCCGATACGTAAACAACCGGCACGCCGGCTTCGCCCGCGATGCCCGGCATGCGCGGCACGAGATCGATCTTGTTCGCGACGACCGTGAAGGCGCCCTCCCCGCCTTGCGCCGCGCGCGCCGCGGCGATCTCGGCCGCGAG
>DATFFV010000430.1:0-2471 GCA_035249885.1 Gammaproteobacteria bacterium
GATCATAGTGCATCACCCTGCGGCGAAGTACTACGTGGTTCGTGCGGAGGGGGCAGGTCGCGAACGATCCGCAAACCGCAATCCCCAGTCTGCAATCGGCTCCCCAGCATGACCTCCCCCGCCCCGCGAAACGCCCGCGAGCTCCTCGATCCCGATCGCGTCATCGTCTTCGACGGCGCGACTGGAACGATGCTCTACGCCAAAGGCGTGTTCATCAATCAGTGTTACGACCAGCTGAACACCACGCAGCCCGATCTCGTGCGCGACGTGCACCGCGCGTATCTCGATGCCGGCGCGGAGGTCGTGGAGACGAACAGCTTCGGCGCGAACCGGCTGAAGCTTGCGCAGTACGGACTCGAGGCGCACGTCGAGGAGCTCAATGCGCGCGCTGCACAGCTCGCTCGTGAGGCGGCGGGAGACGACGCGTGGGTCGCGGGTGCGGTCGGCCCGCTCGGTGTTCGCCTCGAGCCCTACGGTCCGACGAGCGTCGAGGAGGCGCGCTCGATCTTTCGCGAGCAGCTTGCTGCACTGCGCGCCGGCGGCGCCGACCTGTTCATCCTCGAGACGTTCGCCGACCTGAGCGAGATCGAGCAGGCCGTGCTCGCCGCGCGTGATGTGGACGCGTCCGTTCCGCTCATTGCGCAGATGACGATCGGGACCGACGGGCTCACGCCGTACGGAGCTTCACCCGAGGATGTCGCGCGCGCGCTGACTGCCGCCGGCGTCGACGTGGTCGGCCTCAACTGCTCGGTCGGCCCGCAGGGTATTCTCGAGGCGATCGAGCGCATGGCGCCGGCGACGAACCGCAAGCTGAGCGCGATGCCTAACGCCGGCATGCCGCGCGAGATCGGTGGCCGCACGATGTACATGGCGAGCCCGGAGTATCTCGCGAGCTATGGCCGCCACCTGCTCCAGGCCGGGGTGAAGTTCATCGGCGGCTGCTGCGGGACGACGCCGGAGCACATCAAGGCCCTCGTCGAAGGAATTCGTCCACTCGTGCCGCGGCAACGCGCTCTGCGTTCGACACCGCCGCGTCAGCAGCCCGCCGTTGCCGAGGGAGACGCGGCCCGGCTCGCGCAGGACCGCGGCGTTCCCGAGGTGCCGTTCGCGCAGCGCTCGAAGTGGGCGCGGAAGATCGCGGCAGGTGACTTCGTGTCGTCGGTCGAAATCGTGCCACCGCGCGGCGTCGACGCGACGAAGATGCTCCAGGGCGTTGAGTCGCTGAAGCGCGCCGGCGTCGATGCGGTGAACGTCCCCGACGGCCCGCGCGCACAGAGCCGCATGGGAGCGCTGCTCACCAGTCTGCTCATCGAGCAGCGCATCGGGATCGAGACGGTCACGCACTACTGCTGCCGCGACCGCAATCTGCTCGGCATGCTGAGCGACCTCCTCGGCGCCGCCGCGATGGGCTTGCGCAACATGCTCATCATTACCGGCGACCCGCCGAAGATGGGCCCGTACCCGAACGCGACGGCGGTGTTCGACATCGACGCGATCGGCCTAACGAACCTCGTGCGCAATCTCAACCGTGGGCTCGACCCGGGCGGCAACGCCATCGGCACGCCAACCTGCTTCGCCATCGGAGTGGGCGTGAACCCGGCGGCCATCGACCCCGCGCACGAAATCCGTCGCTTCGAGTGGAAGGTCGATGCGGGTGCCGAGTACGCGATCACGCAGCCGGTGTTCGACGCGGCGCAGCTCGAGCGCTTTCTCGAGCGCATTGGACACGTGCGGATCCCGATCATCGCCGGCATCTGGCCGCTCGTGTCGGCACGCAACGCCGAGTTCCTGGCGAACGAAGTCCCGGGCGTCGTCGTCCCGCCCGAGATCATCACGCGCATGCGTCGCGCAAACGAGACGTCGAAAGAGCGTGCCGTGGCCGAGGGGATCGCGATCGCCCGCGAGATGCTCGAGCGCGTGCGGCCGTCCGTGCAGGGCGTGCAGGTCTCGGCGCCGTTCGGGAAGGTCGAGCTCGCGCTGGAGGTCTTCCGGGAGCACCTCGCACCCGCGGCTCCGTCTTTGGCGAGCTAGTGCCGCGGTATCCGGGCATCAAGAATAGAGGGTTTTATCACGGATGACACGGATTGAACTGAACAATCCGAATCGCTCCGCAGGCATTGAAAGCTCCTCTACACCAGCGACCGCAAACAGACTTTTGGTTTGACTCCTTGCACATGGAGCCCCGCCTTTCACAAGGAGCGGAACAAAGCTCCTTGGGGCCGGCGAGAGGAGCCTTCTTCTGTCGCGGAGCGGATTCGGCCTCTTCCGTCAAGTCAGACGCGATCCGTGATGAAACCCTCCGTTCTTGATGCCCGGATGCCACGGCCCTTATCTTCGAGCACATGAAAGCCATCCTCCTCATTGATCACGGCTCGGTGCGCGCCGAGGCGAACGAGATGCTCGAGAGTGTCGCGGCGCTCGTACGGCAGATCGCGGGGGGCGGCGTCATCGTGCAGGCGGCGCACATGGAG
>DATFFV010000431.1:0-3137 GCA_035249885.1 Gammaproteobacteria bacterium
CCTCGCGGGCCCGAAGCGGCCGCAGGACCGTATCGCTTTGAAAGGCGCTGGCGCCAAAATCGGCGACTTGCTCAAGACCGCCGGCAAGGGCACGAAGGTGCCCGTCACCGCTGGCGCGCAGAAGTACGACCTCGAGGACGGCGCCGTCGTCATCGCCGCGATCACGAGCTGCACGAACACCTCGAACCCGGCTGTCATGGTCGGCGCCGGCCTGCTCGCGCGCAACGCCGCCGCCAAGGGGCTCACGCGCAAGCTGTGGGTCAAGACGAGCTTGGCGCCGGGCTCGAAAGTCGTCAGCGACTATCTAGCCGCGTGCGGGCTCAATGACGACCTCGACGCATTGGGTTTCAACCTGGTCGGCTACGGCTGCACGACTTGCGTGGTGGAAGGTACCCCCGTCCTCCTCGCGAACGGCACGTCGCGTCGCATCGAGCGGCTGCCGAATGCCGGCGGCGTACGCGTGTTCGGGCCGACGGCGGACAAGACGCTCGCAATGGCGAACCAGCGCGAGATGATCCCCCAGGGCGAGCGCGAGTGCGTCCACCTCGTATTGCAGGACGGGCGTCGCCTGACCTGCACGCCCGACCACCAAGTCCTGCGCGCCGACGGCCGCTGGGTACGCGCCGACCGACTCGTGCTCGGTAAGGACCGCGTGCTGATCGGCCTCGAAGGACCGCTCGACGATGCCGGTGACGACGAAGCCGGTTACGCGCTCACGGCCGGCGCCTTCAGGTTCTCCATGGGAAGCTCGCACGAGCGGGCCCGTATGCTGGCGTTTGCGCGCCTCGTCGGCCATCTGCTCTGCGACGGCTCCATCAGCGTGCTCGGCCAGGGCCGCATGAATGTCGGTCAGGCTCTCGACCGACAGGCCGTGCTCGACGACGTCGAGTTGCTGACGGGCAAACGTCCGGCCGGCACGCGCTACGACGAACGCAAGTGGTCGATTGCGCTGCCGATGGAGCTGACTGCCGCAATCATCGCGTTGCCCGGCGTACACGTCGGCCGGCGTATCGATCAGCCGGCGACCCTGCCGGCCTTCGTCCTCGACAAAGGCTGTCCCGTCTCTGTCGTGCGCGAGTTCCTTGGCGGACTCTTCGGTGCGGACGGCCATGCGCCCTCACTGCATCGAACCAACCCATCCAAGGGCGCCGACGGCGCCTCTCTCCGTCCGCCCGCGTTCTCGCAAACGGCGAAGCCGGAGCATGTCGAAACGCTCAAGCAGCGAATGCTGGACCTGCTCGCCTTGCTCGATCGTTGCGGAGTCCGCACAAAGGGGGCGTGGATCGGCGAGTACGCCGTGCGGAGATCATCATCGACTTACCCTGCACCACGTGACGGTATTCAACGCACGGAAATTCGTTTACAACTCCCTCAAGGCCTCTCGTTCGTCGAGCGCGTCGGTTATCGCTACTGCACGGACAAGGCGCTGCGCGCGAGCGCCGCTGCCGCATATTGGCGCATGGTTGATACAACAAACCGCCAGCGTCTGTGGATCGCCGACAGGCTCGAAGAAATGCACAGGGCGAACGCCAAGATCCCCCTTGCGGCCGCGAGAGAACTCGTGGCCACCGAGCTGACGACGCGCGAGACGCCCCTATTCCCCCATTATTCGCTGCTCGAAGGTTACGACTATTTCAGTGGACTCCCTAAGGTTCACACGAAGTTCGCGCCGCGGCACCGTGAACGCTACGGCTTTCCCTCGCCCGCTGCATTCTTCGAGCAGATCGGAGCCCGTTCCTGGTTCGCCCCCCTGCAGCCGCGACGCAGCGCGATCAGCGAACCGTACCATCACGAGGTACCAGCGCCGTGGGACCGCGATACCATCGACGACCCGATCGCTGATGACTCGATCGAAGAACCGAAGAGCTACTGCCTCGAGAAGGAAACACTCGAAGCCCCGACGTTCGCGCTCACGGTCGTCGATCGCAGAGAGGCTGGCGTGCATCCGGTCTACGACATTGCTGTCGACGACCTCAACACGTTCGTCGCCGGCACGGTACTTGTCAGTAATTGCATCGGCAACGCTGGCCCGCTACCCAACGAAGTCGCCACGGCTTTGCAGAACAGCGACGTCGTCGCCTGCTCCGTGCTCTCGGGCAACCGCAACTTCGAGGGCCGCATCCACCCGCAGGTCAAGATGAATTTCCTGGCTTCGCCGCCGCTCGTCGTCGCGTACGCGATCGCGGGGAACATGAAGATCGACATCACGAAGGAACCGCTGGGCACGGGCCAAGACGGGAAGCCCGTCTACTTGAAGGACATCTGGCCGAGCTCCAAGGAGATCAGCGATCTCATCGCCAAGCACGTGACCTCGACGCAGTTCAAGAAGAGCTACGCGAGCGTGTTCGACGGCGACACGAACTGGCAATCCGTCGCGACGCCGACAGGCGAGACCTTCACGTGGAGCGACGACTCGACCTACGTGAAGAACCCGCCCTACTTCGATGGCATGAGCTTGAAAACGGGAACGCCGCAGAACGTCAAGGGCGCGCGCGTGCTCGCGATGCTCGGCGACTCGGTGACCACGGATCACATCTCGCCGGCCGGCAACATTTCGGCGACCAGCCCGGCCGCCAAATACTTGGAGAGCCTCGGCGTCGCGAAGAAGGACTTCAATTCGTACGGCGCGCGGCGCGGCAATCACGAGGTCATGGTGCGCGGCACGTTCGCCAACATTCGCTTGAAAAATCTGCTCGTGCCCGGCACCGAAGGCGGCGTCACCGTGCACATTCCGAGCGGCCAGCAGCTGTCGATCTACGACGCCTCGATGAAGTACCAAGCCGAGAAAACGCCGCTCGTCATCCTGGCCGGCAAGGAATACGGCGCCGGCTCGTCGCGCGACTGGGCCGCCAAGGGCACGGCGTTGCTCGGCGTCAAAGCCGTGATCGCCGAGAGCTACGAGCGCATTCATCGCTCGAACCTCATCGGTATGGGCGTCATGCCGCTCGAGTACCGCGCCGGCGAGACGGCCGCGAGCTTGGGACTCACGGGCAAGGAGACGTTCGACATCGAAGGGCTCGGCCTCGAGCGCGCGCAAGAAGTGAAGGTCACTGCAACCGGCGCCGACGGCAAGAAGAAGCAGTTCACGGCCGTCGTGCGCATCGACACGCCCAAGGAGCAGGAGTACTTCATCCACG
>DATFFV010000432.1:0-2138 GCA_035249885.1 Gammaproteobacteria bacterium
GATAGACGTTGAGGCCGCGCTCCGAGGTGTCGCCCGGCGTGCGCCACGGTGACTCGTTGGCGTTCAAGCGAATGCAGCCGGGCTCATAAGCACCGGGCACGTAGGGCCGAATGCCGCGCAGCTCGGGGCGCGCGAGCTCGAGGATCGTGCTCATCGCCGTTCTCCGCCGGCCGCCCGCGTCGCCAAGCGCTCGTTGACCGCCCAGGCATGCGCGTCGAGGCCTTCGAGGCTTGCGAGCGTCGCCGCGACGGGCCCGATCGCCTCGAGCCCTTCGCGCGTGAGCTCCTGCACCGTCATCGAGCGCACGAAGTCGGCGACGCCGAGGCTCGAATAGCGGCGCGCATAACCGTAAGTCGGCAGGACGTGGTTCGTGCCGCTGCAATAATCGCCGACGGACTCCGGCGTCCACTCGCCGAGGAACACCGAGCCTGCCGCCGTGACGCGCGGCAGCCAGGCGCGCGGCTCGCGGATCTGGAGGAGCAGGTGCTCGGGCGCGTAGCGGTTGGCGATCGCAAACGCGGTCGCGAGATCGTCGACGACGATGGCCGAGGAGTGCGCGAGCGCGCCGTCGACGATCGTAAGGCGCGAGAGGCGTGTTTTCTGTTTCGCGACGGCTGCGACGACGGCCCGCGCGAGCTCGGCGCTCGTCGTGATGAGCAACACCTGCGAGTCCGCGCCGTGCTCGGCTTGCGACAACAGGTCCGCGGCCACGAAAGCGGGATTCGCCGCGGCGTCGGCGATCACGAGCACTTCCGAGGGGCCCGCGGGATAGTCGCGCGCAGCGCCGGCCGGGTCGCGATCGACCTGCGCTTTGGCTTCGGTGACCCACGTGTTGCCCGGCCCGAAAACCTTGTCGACCTTGGGCACCGTTGCCGTACCGTAGGCCATGGCTGCGATCGCCTGCGCGCCGCCGAGCTTGAAGACACGGCTCACGCCTGCGACGCGCGCCGCGTAGAGCACGGCCGAGTCGACGCGGCCGTCCGACTGCGGGGGGCTGCAGAGGATGCGCGTCGCGCAGCCTGCGAGCCGCGCGGGAATGCCGAGCATGAGCGCCGTGGAGGGCAGGGGCGCGTTGCCGGCGGGCACGTAGAGGCCCACGTGCTCGATGGCGCGCACGACACGCTCGCAGCGCACGCCGCGCGCCGTGTCGACGGCGAACGGCTGGGGTAGCTGCGGGCGGTGGAAGGCCTCGATGTTGGCCGCAGCCGTGCGAATCGCCGCGCGCTGGGTTTCGGTGAGGTCGCCTTCGGCGGCGTCGAGTTCGGCAGAGCCGACCTCGAGCGAATCCAAGGTAACCCGATCGAATCTCGCAGTGAAATGGCGAAGCGCGGAATCGCCTTCGTTGCGCACGAGCTCGACGATCGCCGCTACGCGCGCCGCGAGCGCCGCATCGTTGGCGAGCGTGGGTCGCGCGAGCGCCGCCGCCTGCTCGGCCGGGGAAAGTTGCTGCCAGACTCGAAGCTGCATCGCCATTCCTACGACAGCATTTTCTCGACGGGCAACACGAGCATCGAGCTCGCGCCGGCCTTCTTGAGCTGCTCGAGCGTCTCCCAGAACACGTTCTCGCGGCACACGGCATGGACGGCGACCTTATCGTCGCGGCCCTCGAGCGGGATGATCGTCGGCGACTCACTGCCGGGCAGCAAAGCCGTGATGGCTTTGAGTGCCGAGCGCGGGGCGTGCAGCATGATGTACTTGCTCTCCTTGACCTGGAGCACGCCCTGGATGCGCAGCAGCAGGCGTTGCAGCCATTCGTCTTTGTCGGCGGCCACCGGCTTCGGCGTCTTGATGAGCGCGGCGCGGCTTTCGAGGATCGTCGCGGCCTCGTAGAGCTGGTGGGCGCGCAGTGTCGCACCGCTCGAGACGAGATCGCACACGAGATCGGCCTTACCTAAGCTCGGCGCGATCTCGACGGCGCCCGAGAACGCCACGATGTGCGCCTGCACGCCGTTGCGCTTCAAGTAGTCCGCGAGCACGCGCGGGTAGGTCGTCGCGATGCGCTTCCCCTGCAACGACTTCGGGCCCTCGAACGGCACGCCCGCGGGCAAGCCGAACGACAGGCGGCACTTCCCGAAATCCAACAGGCCAATCTCGGTGAAAAGCTCTGTCTCTCCTTGGTCGCGCAGCTCGAGGCGGCG
>DATFFV010000433.1:0-2112 GCA_035249885.1 Gammaproteobacteria bacterium
GTGCCGCGATCGAGCCAGCCCGGCCGTTAGCAAAGATGCCGCGTTGTTCCAGCCGCCGAATTCGCGTTGCACCGCGCGTGTGAGCTAAGACAGTGAGGAACGGCGGCGTACGGTGGTTGCTATTCACGGCGCTCGGCGCGCTCATCGCATTGCTCATTGTGTTTTTCGGCGGTGAGCAGTCGAATCCGCCAGTCAGTGCGACCCGTCCCGCTTCGCCCGCCACGTCGAGCGACCGCGTCGTCACGGCGGCGGACGAACCTGCAAGCGGCCCCGACCTCGAGCGCGACGTTGCTGACGGTGCCGGCGCCCAGGAGGTCACTCCGGCGAGCTCGCGCGTCACGGAGAGCCCATCCGTCGGCCCGATCGACACGGACCGCGACGGCGCCGCAGCGAGGAGCGTTGCTGCGGACGATCGACCGTCCGCGACGCCGCCGAGTAGCGCGAGCACTACGGCTGGAATCCCGCTGAGTTGGTGTTTTCGCGCTCGGAGCGGTCTCACTTGGCGGGAAAAAGGCGGGTTCGACAGCGACACGAGCGTCGTGTGGCAAGGCTCGGCAAGCGCGCGAATCGGGGCAGCGGGCGATTCAATTCGCCTCGATACCGTCCGCGTGATGTGGCAGGCAGTCGCAGCAACGCCCCTTCGAGGCAAGCGCGTGGAGATGTCGGCGCAAGTTCGGCCTCGGATCACCCAGGTGGGCCATCTGTTCGTGCGCACGCAGGCCAAGGTTCCGCTGGAGTTGTTGGTCTCGGATCAAAACGCGCCCGGTGCGCAGGGCATCAATCAATACGTGCCGAGAAACGCGGAATGGGAGCGGTATCGCGTCGTTCATGACGTTCCTGCGGACGCCGAGGTCATGTACTACGGATTCGCGTTATACGGGAGCGGTCTTGTCTGGATCGATGACGTCCGCATCTCGATCGTGGATGGAGCCTCGGGGCTGTCTCACTACGGTTCCGTCGCCGGCAATCCCGCCATTCCCATCGATCCGAGCTGGGTCTTGCCGATGCCGCTCAACCTCGACTTCGAGCTTACGAGCGATGGGCCTACGGGTGGCGCGGAAGCGTCACACGCGGCTTGCCTCGAGGCTGCAAACTGAGGAGCGGCGCAGCTAGCGGCGCGGCGGCGGCTCGGCGCGATAGGCCTCGATGCGCGGCAACAACGCGAGATAGCGCGCGAGGCTCTCAGCCGGCCAACAGGCCGCGCGATCGTAGTACTCCGGCACGGCCCGCGCGTCGGGCGGAATCACGACCCACGGCTGCTTCGATGCCGTGAAGATGTGGATGTCGGGCGGCAGGCGGTCGGGATCGTCGAGCGTGCCGACGCGCACGAACGCGATGAGCGGCCCCGCGCCCGCGTAGTGACTCCACACGGCGATGCGGCACGACGGGCAACGCACGATGGTCTGCCCTTTCCCGCTCGCCGACGGCGTGACGACGCGGTCCAGGTCGCCCGACGACGAGACGCGCTCGGCTTCGATCATCGCGTTGAGCGCGAAGGACGCGCCGGTCTCGCGCTGGCACCAGCGGCAGTGGCAGCAGTGCACGAACAGCGGCGGCGGCTGCAAGCGGTAACGAACTCGCCGGCAGTCGCACCCGCCTTCGAGCGGCGCGGCCGCTCCGCCTCGACTCACGTGCTCGGGCTCGCTCATCGGTCGCCGCCTTAGGCGCATAAAAGGCCGTTCCGTCAAAGCCCAGTGTAGCGCCGGACCGACGGGTCTGGCTGCCAGCACTTCTCGCGCCAAGATCGCGAACCCTCGAGCGCCGCTGGCCGCCAATTTCTGCGAAATCGCGAAGTATTACGCTTGACGACGGGTCCTGCCGGCCTAGAATTAGGTTAATGAATAGTTCATTAGCACGAGGCGGACATGGCAATCGTCAACTTCAGCGTTCCCGACGACGTCAAAACGGAGTTCGACCGCGCGTTCAAGCATCAGAACAAGAGCGCCGTGATCGCCGAGCTCATGCGACGCGCCGTGGCGGAAGCACGGCTTCGACGCCGTCGCAGCAAGCTCTTCCGGGAGCTAACCGCGCGCCGCGACAACCGTCCGAGCGCCACCACGGATGAAATCAGAGCCGCACGGCAGGCCGAGCGCTCGTGAAGCTCGTCGTTGA
>DATFFV010000434.1:0-3556 GCA_035249885.1 Gammaproteobacteria bacterium
CCCGGCTGCCGGGCACGACGGGCAGCCAGCCGACGCCCCAGGGGCCGTAGTAGAGCAGCAACGCGGCCGCGAACGGCCCTAGGCACGCGAGCGCGACGAACCACGGCGCGAGCGACTTATGTTTCACGCCCTGCGTTCTCACGCTTCGGGCCTCCACGCCTTGAATAGTATTACGACCGCCGCGGCTACGGCCCCGACGGCGAGCACGAGCCACTGGCCCGCGTACGACCAGTGCCGCTCGGGCGCCAGGCCCGGCGCCTGCCATTGCCGCACGTAGCCGTCCGGCTCGGCGGGGTCTAGCAAGAGCTGATAGTCGAGCACGGGCTCGCCGAGAATCGCCGCGAGGCGCGGCCGTCGTGCTGCAATACCCGACGGCCGCGCCTCGCGGCGCTTCGTTCGCGGCCGCGCCGAGGCGTAAGCCCGGTCGCGGCAGGCGTTCGAGTCGCCCCACGACACGGCGCGACCCCTCCGCGACGGCCACGTGCGGGAGCACGTCGCGATCGCCGCCCGCGGCCACCCAGCCGCGGTTGACGAGCATGCGCTCGCTGCTCCCAAGCACGCGCAGCGCCGTGAGCACATGATAGCCGGCGACGCCTTCGTGCAGCATGTTGTCGAGCAGGAACTGCGGCGAGCCGACGAGCTCGCCTTCGACTTCGAGGCGCCGAAAGCGCACGCCGTCATCGAGCGTTCGCGGCGGCGCCGTGAGCGTGGCCTCGTCCACGCCCGCGGCGAAGCGCGCGAGCGTGGCGCGGCTCTCCTCCGCGCGGCGCAACTGCCAAGCGCCGAGCGACGCGAACAACGCGCCGAACGCGACGAGACCGACGACCGCGACGTATGTGCGGGAGCTGGTCGTCGCAACGCTCACGCTAGAATGCCGCCACCGCGGGCAAGCTCAGAGTTGGGTGTGATCGCAGCCATCTTGTTCGTCGCCATCCTCGCGAGCTTAGGCGTAGCGCTCGTGGCCCTGTTCCGCCGCGGCGACCATTCGCAGGCGCTGCTGCGTGCCCTGACCCTACGCGTGAGCCTCTCCGTGCTCTTCTTCCTGCTGCTGCTGCTCGGCTGGTACCTGGGTCTTTTGCGGCCCCACGGACTCGGCGGCTAGCAGGCCACTAGATCCAGTAGACGAAGAAGAACAGCCCGAGCCACACGACGTCGACGAAGTGCCAGTACCAGGCCACGGCCTCGAAGGCGAAGTGGCGGTCGGGCTTGAAGTGCCCGCGCAGCACGCGCAGCCAAATGATCACGAGCATCACGGCGCCGAGCGTGACGTGCAGGCCGTGGAAGCCCGTGAGCATGAAGAACGTGCCGCCGTAGATTCCCGTGTCGAGGCGCAGGTTGAGCTCGGTGTAGGCGTGGATGTACTCCTCGGCCTGGAACGCGAGGAATAGGAAACCGAGCAGGAACGTCGCGGCGAGCCAGACGATGAGCGTCGTACGGTGGCCGGCGCGCAGCGCGTGGTGTGCGATCGTGATCGTCACGCCCGAGAGCAGCAGGATCGCCGTGTTGACCGCGGGCAAGCCCCAGGCGGCCATGCGCTCGACGTCCTCGCCTCTCGGGCCCGTCGACGGCCAGACGTTCTCGAACCCCGGCCAGAGCAGGAAGTTCGTGAAGAAGTTGTCGCCTTCGCCCGCGAGCCAGGGCACCACGAGCACGCGCGCGTAGAACAAGGTGCCGAAGAACACGGCGAAGAACATGACTTCGGAAAAAATGAACCAGCCCATGCCCCAGCGGAACGACGCATCGACCTTGAGGTTGTAGCGGCCGGCCTCGCTTTCGCCGATCACGGTGCCGAACCAGCCGAACAGCATGTAGAGCAGCACCGCGAAGCCTGCGGCCACGATCCATGGCCCCGGCGCGAACTGATTGAGCCAGAGTGCGGCGCCCACCATCATCGTGAAGAGCCCGATCGAGCCGAAGATCGGCCAGCGCGTGCCGTGCGGCACGTAGTAGTGGCTAGGGGCGTGTTCCATGACGGCTACGGTCCTTCACTTCGCGGCTGAGAAATACGCGTACGAAAGCGACAGCGTATCGACGTGCGCGGGCAGCTCCGGTGCCACGATAAACGCGAGCTTGAGCGTGAGCTCCTCGTGCGGTTGAAACTCTTGGCTCGTGAAGCAGAAACACTCGGTCTTCAAGAAATGCCGGGCGACCGCGCCCGGTGCGACGCTCGGCACGGCCTGGCCGACGAGCCGGGAGCCCGTGAGGTTGTGAGCCCGGTAATGCGTCTCGTAGAGCTGGCCCGGGTAAACGTCCAGGTGACTGACTTGGGGCTCCAGCGTGAACGGCGCCCCGCTTGCGACCGATGACAAGAACTCGACGCGCACGGTGCGGCTCGGATCCGGGCGGGCGACTTCCGTCGAAGCCGCCGCGGCCGTTCTGCCGCCGAAGCCCGTGATCTCGCAGAACGTCTCGTAGAGCGGCGGCAGCACGAAAAAGCCGAACGCGAACATCGCCGCGCTCAAGCCGGCGATTTTCCAGGGGAGACGGCGGTCGGGGGCGTCGTTCATCGATGTTCAGCCGCCGAGCGGCGCGCGCAGCAAGTTCCAGGCGATGTAGCCCAAGTAGAAAAACGCCGCAAGCCCGGCGAGCAGCCACGCGCTGCGCCGAACCTTGGCGGCGCGCGCGGCGTCCTCGTCGGCAACTGCTCCCTGCGTTGCTCGCCCGCGGGCATCCCTGCCCGCGCCGTCGCCGCGAGTTGCGGCTCCGGAAGCTTGGCGGGTGGGCGCACTCGGCAACCGCTCCCTGCGTTGCTCTACCTCGGACATCCCTGTCCTCGTCATTTGATGACCGGCGGCTCGTCGAACGTATGGTGCGGCGCGGGCGAGGGCACGGTCCACTCGAGGCCGGACGCGCCCTCCCAAACCTGCGCCGTCGCCTTCTCGCCGCCGCGGATGCACTTCACGACGATGTAGACGAACAGGAGCTGCGAGAAGCCGAAGCCGGCCGCGCCGATGCTCGAGATCGCGTTGAAATCCGCGAACTGCGTGGCGTAGTCGGGGATGCGCCGCGGCATGCCCGCCAGTCCCAAAAAGTGCTGCGGGAAGAACGTCACGTTGACGAAGATCGCGGTGAGCCAGAAGTGCAGCTTGCCGAGCTTCTCGTCGTACCTGTGGCCCGTCATCTTCGGCAGCCAGTAATAGGCGCCGCCGAACGCGCCGAACAACGCGCCCGGCACGAGCACATAGTGGAAGTGGGCGACGACGAAGTAGGTGTCGTGGTACTGGATGTCGGCCGGCACGATCGCGAGCATGAGCCCCGAGAAGCCGCCCAGCGTGAACAAGAACAAGAACGCGAGCGCGAACAGCATCGGCGTCTCGAACGTCAGCGAGCCGCGCCACAGCGTCGCCGTCCAGTTGAAGATCTTCACGCCAGTCGGCACGGCGATGATCATGGTGCTCAGCATGAAGAACAGCTGCCCGGCGAGCGGCATGCCGACCGTGAACATGTGGTGCGCCCAGACCACGAGCGACAGGAACGCGATGCTCGCCGTGGCGTAGACCATGGCCGCGTAGCCGAACAGCGGCTTGCGCGCGAACGTCGGGATGATCTCCGAGAT
>DATFFV010000435.1:0-4882 GCA_035249885.1 Gammaproteobacteria bacterium
AGCCCCGGCACGGGGCTGTGGCCGTCCTCGCCTAGCGGGTCCTCTTGCTCGCCCGGAGTGCGCTCGAACTCGGCGAGCGTCGGGATGGCCGTGCGGCGTAAACCCTGCAGCGGATCCTGGGGATCGACGAGGCTCATGTAATAGGGCGTGACGCCGACGGGCAGCGGCCCTCGGTGCCGCTCGATCGCGGCGCGCTCGTCGTCGGTCACGTCGACGACCCTCGCGAGCTGCTCGAGCGAGCGGATGCGGTTGCGGTTTTGCCAGCGCCAGTCGTTCCATTCGGCGGTCTTGACGCCGGGGAAATGGCGCTTGCGGAACTCGTTGCTGAGGGGGCTCACGACGAAGCGGGCACGCGCGGCGGGCGCAAGCTGCACGGGCGGCGCGACGCCGGTGCCCAGGAGTTCGCGGAGACTTAAGCGAGGCTTGCGGAGGGTCTGTTCGGCCCGCGCCGAACTCGGAGGTTCTTCCTCCAGCGACAGCAGCTTGCTCACCGATCGTCCAGGGGCTCGGAGCCCGTTTGTCTATTCATTGACAAAACGGGCGTAAATATAAAACGCGGGTCATAGATTGCAAGCACTTTCTGCGCACGAGCTCGCTCGACGACGAGAGCTACCTCACACACCAGCAACTTTATCGGCGCGCTCACACTTCGGAAGCGGTCGGAGCGTAGAATACTCCCACGAGTCGGAGGCTCCCCATGACGAAGAACGCGACCCTCACTTTCGACGGCAAGAGCTTCGAGCTGCCCACCGTCACCGGCACCGAGAACGAGACGGCGGTCGACATCTCGCAGCTGCGCGCCACGTCGGGGTTGATCACGCTCGATAGCGGCTACGCCAACACGGGCGCTTGCGAGAGCAATATCACGTTCATCGAGGGCGAGCTCGGCATCCTGCGCTATCGCGGCTATCCCGTCGAGGAGCTCGCCGAGCGCTCGACGTTCGTGGAAACCGCGTACCTCCTGATCTTCGGTGAGCTGCCGAACGCCACCCAGCTCGCGGAGTTCCGGCGCCTTCTTGGTCGACACGAGTACATCCACGAGGACATGCTGCACCATTTCGACGGCTTCCCGAACAACTCACCGCCGATGGCGATCCTGTCCGCCATGATCAACGCGCTCGGTTGCTTCCAGCCCGAGATCATGCAGCCCGAGGACAACGACCACTTCATGGAGCCGGCGGCCCGGCTAATGAGCAAGGTCCGCACGATCGCCGCGGCGAGCTACCGGAAGTCGATCGGCCGCCCCGTGAACTACCCGCGAACGGAGCTGCGCTATACGGCCAATTTCCTGCACATGATGTTCTCGTTCCCGCACAAGCTCTATCAGCCCGACGAGGTCGTCGTCCGGGCGCTCGACCAGCTCCTGTTGCTGCACGCCGACCACGAGCAAAACTGCTCGACGTCGACGGTGCGCATGGTCGGCTCGTCGCAGGCGAACCTCTACGCGTCGGTCGCGGCCGGGGTGTGCGCGCTGTGGGGGCCGCTGCACGGCGGCGCCAACGTGGCCGTCATCGAGATGCTGACCCAGCTACAGAAAAGCGGCGAGAAGCTCGAGGACTTCATCGCCCGGATCAAGGACAAGGACGCCCACGCGCGGCTCATGGGCTTCGGCCACCGCGTCTACAAGAACTTCGACCCGCGCGCCAAGATCATCAAGGAGTCGTGCCACGCGCTGCTCAGGAAGCTCGGCGTCAACGATCCGCTGCTCGAGATCGCCATGCGCCTCGAGGAGATCGCACTCAAGGACGAGTACTTCGTGAAGCGCAAGCTCTACCCGAACGTGGACTACTACAGCGGCATGATCATGCGCGCGCTCGGCATTCCCACGAGCATGTTCACGGTGATGTTCGCGATCGGCCGGCTACCGGGCTGGATCGCCCACTGGCGCGAGGTTCGGATCGGCGGCTCGCAGCGCATCGACCGACCGCGACAGATCTATACGGGCGCCGCGAAGCGCGCCTACGCGCCGATCGAGCAGCGCAAATAACGTTGCCCTGCCGCGCGCCGGCTAGAGCTTGTAGAAGAAGGTTACCGTCGTCTCCTCGACGTCGACGCCGCCGCTGAAGTCGTATTTCTCGAAGGCGAGGCGTACGGCGAAGCGCTCCAAGTCGTACTGCACGCCAGCGTAATATGTGGGCTCGCCGATGTCCTGGTCGCCCGACGCCGGGGCAACCCCCGGGACACTGAAGGTGATGTCGACGTCCTGATTCATTTCGGCCCAGCCGATGCCGCCGAGCACCGTCAAGCCGCTATCGAAGTTCTTCACGCCGAGCATGCGAATCATCAGGCTCTGGAACTCGGTGTTGAAATTGACCGTGACCGGCCCGGAAGTCGGATCCGTGAACGTCTCCGAGTCCTTGATGACGCTCGTCTTGCCGATACCGCCCTCGACCATGAGGTACTCCAAGAGCTGGTAACCGACCATGAGTCGCCACGAGTCGGTCGTGTCGCCGAATCCACTGAACCCTGGCGAGGCCTCCTCCTGGTAATCGAACGACCCGAGCGCGAGACCGTAGTAGGCCGACTCGGGCTGCGCCACAGCCGTCGACGCGAAGCCGAGAACCAGTGCTGCCGCGAGCAGGCGTCTCATGGAATTACTCCAGCTTGAGGGATCGCTTCAGGGACAATATCACGAAAGCGGGCCGCCGCTTCGTGAGTGCGAGCGCCAACGGCGAAGGTTCTGTTAACAGGTCGAATCACCTCACGGCCATGGTCGCGACGGTGCAGCCGACGGCGAAGATCGGGATCGGCGCGTAGAACAGGAGCTCGCCCGTCGCACCCTCGGTCGCGCCCGCAATCGTGAGGAACGTGCGAATCTCGAAGCCGCCCTGCCCCGCGTCGCGCAACGTCTCCTCGTCGGTGTACGAAACGAGCGCCGCGCGATCGTTGGCGAGAAAGCGCGTAAGAAACTGGCGGTCCCAGGCTTCGTTGATGACGCCGGAATCCGGCGTCGCGGGCCAGTGCGAGATCCCGCCCGTGCCGATGAGCGCGATGCGCTCGGGCTGCGCATCGCAGGCGCGGCGCAACACGCGGCCGAAGTCGTAGGCGCGCTTGAGCGGCGTGAGCGGCGGCCCCTGACAATTGACGTTGACGGGAATCACGGGCAAGTCATAGCGCGGCGTCAGAAAATGCAGCGGCACCATGATGCCGTGGTCGAACTTCCACTCTTCGGCGTACGCGACGTCGAAGTCCGCGAGCAGCGCCTCGATGACGCGCCGCGATAGCCCCGCGTTACCGGGAATTTGCCGGCGCGCGATCGCGAGCCAGGCCTCGTCCTCGATCGGCCCTTCGTAGTGCTCCGCCATGCCGAGACAATACGCGGGCATGTTGTTCATGAAGAAATTGGCGAAATGCTCGGCCGCGACGACGATGAGCGCGTCGGGCCGCGCGGCCTCGAGGCGGGCGCGCAGCTCGCCGAGCTTCGCGTAAAACGCGTCGCGCACCTTCGGCTCCGCGCGCGCGGCGCGGCCCGTGATTCCCGGTGCGTGGCTGCAGACACCGGCGAACACGAGGCTCATCGCCGGTCCTTGAGCATGCTGTAGAGCCCGGCGCGAACGGGTCCGTGCTTGCGCACGCCTTCGCGCATCGCGTCGATATAGACGTCCCACGGCTGGCCGAGCAGCGCGGCGTAATGCATGAGGATCTGGCCGTTGACGCCCATGACGTAGAGCAAGCCGACATCACCTTCCTCGATGGCCGTGCGTTCCTCGGGCGTGAGCTCGTACTCGTCGAGCAAGGCTGGGCGGTCCGCGTCGAAGCGCTTGCGCACCGCGGGGTCGCGGTTGAGCTGATAGAGCAGCTTTTGCACGTAGTAGAGGCTCACGACTTGCCCAGCGATGGCACCCGATGGATACCAAGCGCAACGCATACGTTCTTGGTCTCCATGTAGAAATCGAAGCTGTAGTCGCCGCCGTCGCGGCCGATGCCGCTCGCCTTCACGCCGCCGAACGGCGTCGGCAAGTGGCGATTGTTCTCGGAGTTCACCCACACCATGCCGGCCTCGACCGCGCGCGCGAAGCGGTGCGCGCGGCCGACGTCGTTGGTCCAGAGGTACGCGGCCAGGCCGTAGCGCACGTCGTTCGCGAGCGCGAGCGCCTCGTGCTCGTCGGCGAACGGAATCACCGTGAGCACGGGCCCGAAGATCTCTTCCTGCGCCACACGCATGCCGTTCTGCGCGCCCGTGAGCACGGTGGGCTGCACGTAATTGCCGCGCTGCGCGGCCGCGCCGCCGCCGACGGGAATCGTGACGCGCTCGCTGCGCGCGACGTCGAAGTACCCGAGCACCTTCTCGACGTGCTTCGGGTGGATCAAGGGCCCGACTTCGGTGGCCGGGTCGAGCGGATGGCCGACCTTGATCTTGCGCACGCGCGCGACGAGCGCGTCCGTGAACTCGCGTTCGATCGACTTCTGCACGAGCAGCCGGCTCGACGACGTGCAGCGCTCGCCGTTCAAGCTGTAGATCATGAACACGACGGCGTCGAGCGCGCGGTCGAGATCCGCATCGTCGAACACGACGACGGGATTTTTGCCGCCGAGCTCGAAGTGCAGACGCTTCAGCGTCGGCGCGCTCTGCGCCATGATCGCGCTGCCCGTGGCCGACTCGCCGACGAAGGCGACCGCGCGAATCGCGGGATGCTGTGTCGCGGCCTTGCCGGCCGTCTCGCCGAGGCCGTGCACGGTGTTGAGCACTCCGGGCGGCAGCCCGGCCTCCGCACAGATCTCTGCGAGCAGCGTGGCCGTGATCGGGCTCCACTCGGCCGGCTTGTGCACGACCGTGCAGCCGGCGGCCAGCGCCGGCGCGATCTTCCAGGCCGCCATCAAGAGCGGGAAGTTCCAGGGCACGATCTGACCGCAGACCCCGACCGGCTCGCGACGCGTGTAG
>DATFFV010000436.1:0-3809 GCA_035249885.1 Gammaproteobacteria bacterium
GTCCGGTCCCTGAAGTTCGCCAGGTTGTCGAGGTAGGCGAGCATGGCGGCGCTCAGGATCGTGCCGCAGGGGTTGGCTACCCCCTGGCCCGCGATGTCGGGAGCCGAGCCGTGGATGGGCTCGTAGAGCCCCGGGGTCGTACCGTCGCCGAGCGAGGCCGAGGGCAGCATGCCCATCGAGCCCGCAAGCATCGAGGCCTCGTCGGTGAGGATGTCCCCGAACATGTTCTCGGTGACCATGACGTCGAAATCCGCAGGCCGGCTCAGTAAGTGCATCGCGGCCGCATCGACGAGCAAGTGCTCGACCGCGAGCTCGGGGAACTCGGTGCGGAACACGCGTGTCGCTACGTCGCGCCAGAGCCGCGACGTGTCGAGCACGTTGGCCTTGTCGACCGAGGTCACCTTGCGTCGCCGGCCGAGCGCGAGCCGGCCGGCGACGCGGCACACGCGCTCGATCTCGGCGGCCGTGTACTCGCAGGTGTCGAACGCTGCTTCCGCGGTGCGCCCGCGTTTGCCGAAGTAGATGCCGCCCGTGAGCTCGCGGATCACGAGGATGTCGACGCCCTTGAGCTTCTCCGGCTTGAGCGGCGACGCCGCGGCCAGCTCAGGTGTAGTCGCGACGGGGCGCAGGTTGGCGAACAGGCCGAGCGCCTTGCGGATCGCGAGCAGGCCTTGCTCGGGCCGGTGCTGCACGGGGATGTCGGCCCATTTGGGACCGCCCACGGCGCCGAGCAGCACGGCCGTCGCAGAACGGCACGCCGCGATCGTGGCGTCGGGCAGCGGCGAGCCCACCGCATCGTAGGCCGCGCCGCCGATCAAAGCGTCCTCGAACTCGAGCTTCAGCGAATACTTCGCGGACGCGTTCTTAAGCACTCGCACGGCCTCGTCCGTGACCTCGGGGCCGACGCCGTCGCCGGCCAAGACGACGATGCGCTCGCTCATGCGTGCGCCTGCTCGTAGCGGCGAATGGCCGCTTCCTGCTCGAGCAGGAAGCCGAGCTGATCGAGCCCGTTCATGAGGCAGTAGCGCGAGAATCGATCGATGGGGAAGGCCACGCGCTTGCCGTTCATCTCGAGCGTCGACGACTCAAGATCGACGCGAACCTCGGCGCCCGGGTTGTCGAGCAGCCAACGGTGACTCGCGGCATCGACGATGACCGGAATGAGGCCGTTCTTGAGCGAGTTGCTGCGGAAGATGTCCGCGATCGCCGTGCTCACGACCGCGCGGATGCCGAAGTCCAGCAGCGCCCAAGGCGCATGCTCGCGCGACGAGCCGCAGCCGAAGTTGCTGCCCGCGACGAGCACGGCCGCGCCGCGATTCTCGGGGCGATTCAGAGCGAACTCGGCGCGCTCGCGACCGTCCTTCTCGTAGCGCCAGTCCGCGAACAGGTTCTTGCCGAGCCCCTGCTTGGTCGTCGTCGTGAGGAAGCGCGCCGGAATGATCTGATCGGTGTCGATGTCGTCGTTGCTCAGCACGACGGTCCGCGAACGGATCTCCTTGACGGCGTCCATCGTCAGCCCACGAGCTCGCGCGGGTCGGTAATGTGGCCACGCACGGCCGCGGCCGCCGCCGTCAACGGGCTCACGAGCACGGTGCGCGCGCCCTTGCCTTGGCGGCCCTCGAAGTTGCGGTTGCTCGTGCTCACGGAGAGCTTGCCGCTCGGCACCGTGTCGCCGTTCATGCCGATGCACATCGAGCAGCCGGGCTCGCGCCATTCGCCGCCCGCGGCGCGCACGACCTCGTCGAGGCCCTCGGCCTCGGCCTGGCGCTTGACGTCGGCCGATCCCGGAACGACTAGCAAGCGCACGCGCTCCGCGACACGGCGGCCGCGCAAGATCCTCGCGGCCTCGCGGATGTCGCTCAAGCGGCCGTTCGTGCACGAGCCGATGAACACGACGTCGACGGGAAGCCCGAGCAACGGCTTACCGCTCTCGATCTGCATGTAGGCGAGCGCCTTGCGGAACGCGGTGTCGTTGCCCTCGGGCACCGTGTCGTCGATCGACATGACCATGCCGGGATTCGTGCCGAACGTGATCATGGGCCTTAAGCTAGCGACGTCGATGTCCACCTCTTTGTCGAACTTCGCGCCCGTGTCGCTCGGCAGCGTGCGCCAGTGCGCGACAGCCGCGTCCCATTTCGCACCCTGCGGCGCGAGCGGGCGGCCCGCCATGTATTGGTAAGTCGTGTCGTCGGGCGCCACCATGCCTGCGCGCGCGCCGGCCTCGATCGACATGTTACAGACCGTCATGCGCTCTTCCATCGACAGAGCGCTGACGGCGCCGCCGCGGTACTCGATGACGTAACCCGTGCCGCCGTCGACGCCGATCGTGCCGATGATCTTCAGGATCAGGTCCTTGGCCGTGACGTCGGCTGGCAGGCGGCCGCCGACGTTGATCGCGAGCGTCTTGGGCTTGCGTTGCAGCAAACACTGCGTCGCGAGCACGTGGCCGACCTCGGTGGTGCCGATGCCGAAGGCGAGGGCGCCGAAGGCGCCGTGCGTGCTCGTATGCGAATCGCCGCAGACGATCGTCGCGCCCGGCTGCGTGGCGCCGAGCTCGGGGCCCATGACGTGCACGATGCCGCGGTCGCGGCTCGCGAACCCGCGCAGCTCGATGCCGAAATCCTTGCAGTTCTTCTCCATCTGCCGCACTTGCTTCGCGGCCGATGGCTCGCTCACGAGCTCGAGATCCTTGAGCGTCTTGACGGGAACGGTCGGCGTCGAATGATCGAGCGTCGCAAGGCAGCGGTCGGTGCGCCGCACGGGCAGGCCTTTCGCGCGCAGCAAGTCGAACGCCTGCGGTGTCGTGACCTCGTGCAAGAGGTGCAGGTCGACGTACAAGACCGCGGGCGTGTCGTCCGTTTCCGGAGCGACGACGTGCTTGCCCCAAATCTTTTCGAACAGCGACTGCACTGGGCCGCCTTGCGTCAGACCGCCACGGGGCGCGTGCGCCCGACCTTCTGATCCACGATGGGCTCGAGCCAGCCCCATTGATCTTTCGTCGAGCCGTCGAACAGGCCGAAAAAGGTCGTCTGCAACCGCTCAGTGATGGGGCCGCGCTTGCCTTCGCCGACGGGAATCTTGTCGACCGAGCGCACCGGCGTGATCTCGGCCGCGGTACCCGTGAGGAACACCTCGTCGGCGATGTATAGCAGCTCGCGCGGAATGTTCTGCTCGAGCACGGCGATGCCCGCGGCCTCGGCGAGCTTGATGACCGTATCGCGCGTGATGCCCGACAGAATCGACGACGCGACGGGCGGGGTGTAGAGCTTGCCGTTCTGCACGAGGAACAGGTTCTCGCCGGCGCCTTCGCTGACGAAGCCTGCCGTGTTGAGCGCGAGACCCTCGGTGAACCCGAGGCGGCGCGCCTCGAGCGTCACGAGCGCGCTCGACAGATAGTTGCCGCCGGCCTTGGCGAGCGCCGGGACGGTGTTCGGCGCGACGCGCTGCCACGATGACACACAGACGTCGACGCCTTGATCGAGGCCGCCCTCGCCGAGGTACGAGCCCCATTCCCACGCAGCGATCGAGACATTCGCGGGCTGATCGATGTTGCCCGCGACACCCATCTCCCCGTAACCGCGATACGCGATCGGCCGAATGTAGGCGCCGCCGAGCAAGCCGTTCTCGCGAACGACGTCGCGGCACGCGGCCACGAGCGCATCGCTCGTGAACGGAATCTTGATGCGATAGATCTTGGCCGAGTGGTAGAGGCGGCGAACGTGGTCCGTCAAACGGAAGCCGGCCGCGCCCGTGGGTGTCTTGTAGACGCGAATGCCTTCGAATACCGACGAACCGTAGTGCAGCGCGTG
>DATFFV010000437.1:0-13403 GCA_035249885.1 Gammaproteobacteria bacterium
GGACCAGGCAGGGCCGGCCGGGACGGAGGCCGCGACGGCGGCAGCGAGGACATTGCGGGTGAACTGACGACGGCTCAGCATGAATCGGGCTCCTGCGAAGTGAAGGCCCGTCCGTGGCCGGCTGCCGCCATCATAGCGCGCACTCCTCAAATGAGGTCACGGTCGGCGTTCATGCTCCCTGAATGTGATCGAAAACCTCTCATCGCACCGGCTTCGTGCTCGCCTGCGCGGCGTTTTCACGCTCGCAGGATTGGCCCCTCGCGCAGGTTACCCAGACCGCGCGAGCCTTAGGTGGCCCGTAAGGAACGGTAACGAACGCGCAGCGATGTGACTAGCGCGGGTTCGTGTGGTGCGAGTCGTCGACCATGTGCTCGAGCGAGCGGTCGATGCACGGCGGCGACTCGACGATCTCGACGTCCGTGAGCCGCGCGACGCGCTTCGCGAGCTCCCACGGCTCCGCGAGCACCGCGGGATCGTGTGCCGTCGCGACCCACTCGAGCGTGTCGGCCGTCCGGTGCAGCCGCTCGACGACGCGCAGATCCCCCGTGTGGAACGCGCCGTTGTCCGTGAGCCAGGTCTGGTCGTTGAAGTTCACGGTCTCGACGACGAGCGTATCGCCTTCCCAATGGCCGACGGCGTCGCCCAAGAAACTGGGCTCGTTGTTCGTCGGGTGCGGCCGGCCGTCGGTCGGCACGATTCGGAAGAAGCTGCCCGAGACGTCCTCGTAGAGGAACACGGCTTCGCCGGCACGCTGCACGATCTTGTCGGGGGGGCCGATGCGCGGCACGCCCGGCGCGACACAGCGCAAGACGGGATCTTCGGCGACTTGGCGTTTGTCCAAATCGGCCACGCGCGCCGCAAAGTCGGGGCGGTACTGCGGCGTCGTCGGTGCCGCGACGTTGAGCGGCAGTGCGCCACCACCTGCGCAGCCGAAGATGCAGATCGAGTCGCCATCCTGCTTCGGCCGCACGAAATCGATGCCGGCGCCGTTGTCCCACGTGCCGCTGAGATCGGGACGGCCGTCCGCCGTGCGCGGAATCGCGTCGTTGGATTGCTGGGCCGAGACGGTCGCTGCCAGCCCGAAGGTCGCGGCGAGGAGAACCGTCGGTAGCCTCGACGAAGGTGTGTCGCTGTTACGCATCGCTGTGGTCCCTCATTCGCCGGCGAGTGTATAGGCGTGGCCGTCCTCGTAGGTGAGGTTCAGCAGCCACGCCAAGTTCGGCGTGCCGTTGCGCGCCATGAGCGCCGCGGCGGTAACCTTCTGGCCGCCGCCCTTGATCATCTCGCTGGTGAGCCCCGCCTTGCGCAGCATCGCCGTCGGCAGCGACTCGAGGCGCCAAGTGGTGACGGCGCCCTGCTCGTTCGCGACATCCATATAGATGTAGACGTGCGGATTGATCCAATCGACCTTGCTGATCGTGCCCGTGATCGTCGTGCGCTTGGCCTGATCGAACTGGCCGGCGACGGAGTGATGGGCGGCGGCCGTGCCGGCCGCGAGCGCCAGCGCCGCGAGCACCAGAAGCTTGTTCGTCGCCATCGCAATCCCTCCGCCTAAGTATCGGCAGCACCGGCGATCTTAGCGCAGTTGCCGGCGGCGCGGCGACGCGTCCCGCGCCTTGGTCTCAAGAAACGACAACAGCGGTTCCGGCGGGCGCGACCCGCCGACTATCATGGCTCGCTCCCTGGGTTGCGGAAAACACTGTGGCTTTTGCGCGGCAAGTATTGGCGCCCCTCGCGGCCTTGGGCCCACTTGTCGGCTCGGTCGGCGCGCAAGAAGTCGTCCCCGACGGCGGCCGCGAGAAATCCGTGCGGATCGTGCGCGCGGCCGCGCCGCCCGTCATCGACGGTGTGCTCGACGAGGAAGCCTGGCGGCTCGCCGCACAGCTCGAGGATCTCCACGAGATTCAGCCGACGGAGTACGCGCCGGCGAGCGAGCGCACCGTCGTCTATCTCATGTACGACGCGGATGCCATCTACATCGCGGCGCGGCTATACGACCGCGAGCCCGGCGAGATCACGGCGCGCATCCTGCGCCAAGGCGAGCGCGTGTTCGGTGACGACTGGTTCTCCGTGCTGCTCGATCCGTTCAATGACAAACGCAGCGGTTATCGCTTCCAGACGAACGCGAACGGCTTGCGCCAGGAGGCGCTGTTCCAGAACATCAGCGACGAGCAGTGGGACTGGCAGGGCATCTGGTACACGGCCTCGACGATCGACGACCGAGGTTGGGTCGCCGAGATGGCGATCCCGTTCAAGACGCTTTCGTTCGACCCGAACAACGACACCTGGGGCATCAACTTTCGCCGCGCAATCGCCCGGCGCGACGAGCGCACGGGCTGGGTGTCCCGGAACCGCAATTCCGATCCGAGCACGTCGGGCATCGTCATCGGCCTCGAAGGCCTCGAGCAGGGTCTCGGGCTCGACGTCGTGCCGAGCGTGAGCGTGAGCCGGCGGCGCCCGTTCGACGGCACAGCGACCACGAGCGACACCGACCCCTCGCTCGACGTGTTCTACAAGGCGACACCGGGCCTCACGACGGCGCTCACGATCAACACGGATTTCTCGGCCACGGAGGTCGACGACCGGCAGATCAACCTCACGCGCTTCGGCCTATTCTTTCCCGAGAAGCGCGACTTCTTTCTCCAGGACGCCGATATCTTCGAGTTCGGCGGCCTTGGGCAGAACGGCCGGCCGTTCTTCTCGCGCCGCATCGGCCTCTCGAACGAAGGCGAGCCCATCGATCTTGAAGTCGGCGGCAAGGTCACGGGCCGCATCGGCCGGTTCAACATCGGCGTGCTGTCGGTGCGCCAGGACGGCATCGGCGGGGCGCTGCCCGCCGACAACGCGACGGTCGGCCGCGTCTCGGCCAACCTGCTCGAGGAGTCGAGCGTGGGCATGATCCTCACGGAAGGCAACCCCGGCGTCGGCGTCGACAACTCGCTCGCGGGAGTGGACTTCCTGTATCGCAACAGCCGGTTGCCGGGCGGCCGGCTCGTCGAGGTCAGCGCCTGGATGCAGGAGAGCGACACCGAGGGCGAAACGCGCGACCAAGGCGCTTACGGCGTTCGCGTCGGCATGCCGAACAACAGCGGCTGGCGCGGCGGACTCGGCTTCACGAAGCTCGGCGAGGCGTTCGAGCCGGGCTTGGGCTTCCTGAACCGGCCCGGCATTCGCGAAGCCGACTTCGGCGCGCAGTACACGCATCGGCCGCGCGAAGGCTGGCTGCGCTCGATCTCGAGCGGCTTCGACGCGGAGCGCACAGAGGGGCTCGACGGCGAGCTCGAATCGCAGTCCGTGAGCTACGGGCTCATCGGTCTCGAGAGCCGGTTCGGCGATGAGATCGAGGTCGAGATCGAAGCCGAGCAAGACGTTCTCGATGAGGACTTCGAGATTTCCGACGGCGTGATCGTCCCGCAGGCGCACTACTCGTTCCGCAACGCGAGTGTCGAATTCGAGACCGCCGACCAGCGCAGAGTCTGGGGCGGCGTCGGGTTCCAGACCGGCGACTTCTACGGAGGCGACCGCCGGGAGATCGCGGCGGAAATCAATTGGCGGCCGTCGGGGCGTTTCCGCACGGGCCTCGGCTACGAGTGGAACGACATCGACTTGCCCGGCGGCAGCTTCGTCACGCGGCTCGCGAGCTTCACGACCGAAGTGGCGTTCTCCGCGAAGCTCTCCTGGGTGACGCGCATCCAGTACGACAACGACTCGGATCGGGTCGGCGTCAACCTGCGCCTGCACTGGATTCCGCAAGCGGGCCGCGAGGCGTTCCTCGTGATCAACCACGATCTGCTGCGCGACTTCGACTCGAACCTCGACGACCGTTTCCACTCGGAAGTGAACGACGCCGTCGTCAAATACAGCTACACGTTCCGCTTCTGAGGCGCGGTGCTATGCTCGTTTCGAAACGGAGTGGTCAGATCATGAGTCTCGGCAGAACCATGCCCGCCGCGCTGCTCTCGCTGCTGGCGAGCGGCGCGCTCGAAGCCACCGAGGTCGCGGTGTGCACCGATCGCGGGCGCGCCGTGCTCGAGCTCGCCGACGAGCAGGCGCCGCTGCACGTCGCGAATTTTCTGCGCTACGTCGACAGCGGCTTCTATTCGGGCACGGTGTTCCACCGCGTCGTGCCGGGGGTCATCGTGCAGGGTGGCGGCCTCGATCGGCAGCTCCGCGTGCGACAAACGCTCCCGCCGATCGCCAACGAATCCCAAAACGGCCTACGCAATACCCGCGGCACGGTAGCGGCCGCGCGCACGGCCGACCCCGATTCCGCGAGTGCGCAATTCTTCGTCAACCTTACGGACAACCGGTCCCTCGACGGCGGCCGCGACTCGGGCTACACGGTGTTCGCTCGCGTGAAGGACGGCATGGCCGTGTTCGACGAGGTGAACCGGCTGCCGACGGGCGCGGCCGGCCCTTTCAGCGGCGACGTTCCGACACCGCTCGTCGCGATCAAATCGATCGCACGCCTCGACGAGGCGGCGCTCGCCGTTTTCCCCGTCGAAGGCCGTGAAGCCGCGATCAGGAACGAGATCGTGGCGGCCGCCGCGGCCGATGACGCCGCCGCAACCCTGCGCCTCGTGGGCCACTACCGTGCAATCTGCGGCGACACCGATCCCGAGATCACGCTCACCGAAGCACGCGCGGCACTCGCCGACGACGATGAGCGTCGCGCGCTGTTCGCCCTCGAGGAGCTCCTCGCGACCACCGACGCGACCCACCCTGCCTACGCCGCGGCCAATGCTTTGCGCGCCGAGACGCTGGCCGCAGACGCACCGGCGGGACCGCAAGTCGTCAGCGGCTGCGACGCCCCGGCGACGCCCGAGCTGCCCGACGCCACGACGGCGACCGAGGCCGACATGCTCGCCGCGCAGCGGCAAGTGCGCGCATTCGTGGCCGCCGGTGAGACCTACCTCGCCTGCCTCGCCAAGATCATCGACGACGACGAGCGCGTGCCCGACGAGCGCAACGCGGCCGTCAGCGAGCACAACCGCATGGTCGCCGCTCTCGAGCAGACCGCGGCCGCCTTCAACGAGCGCATCCGCACGTTCAGGGCGCGCGGCTAGCACGCGGCCGGACCGGCCTAGAGGTAAGATCGCGCCATGAGCGCCGAGCGCAACGACCCGCGCAAGTTCCTCGCGCCGAGCGCGCCCTGGCTCGTGGCGGCCCTGGGCAGCGACTTGGGCGTGGGCCATCACATCGCGGGACGCGCCGAGCCGGGCGGCGCGCGCTCGTCACCGGTGTTCAACCCTGCTACGGGCGCCACGACGGGGCAAGTGCTGCTCGCGGACACCGCGACCGTCGAGCGCGCCGTCGCCGCAGCCAAAGCGGCGTTGCCCGCCTGGGCCGACACGCCGCCGCCGAAGCGCGCGCGCGTGCTGTTTCGTTTCAAAGAGCTGCTCGACGCGAACATCGACGAGCTCGCGGCGCTCATCACGCGCGAGCACGGCAAGGTCGTGAACGACGCCAAGGGCGAGCTCATGCGCGGCCTCGAGGTCGTCGAGTTCGCGTGCGGCGTGCCCCAGCTCTTGAAAGGCGAGCACAGCGACAACGTGGGCGGCGGCATCGACAACTGGTCGCTGCGTCAACCCGTGGGCGTGTGCGTCGGCATCACGCCGTTCAACTTTCCCGCGATGGTGCCGCTCTGGATGTTTCCGCTCGCCGTCGCCTGCGGCAACACGTTCGTGCTGAAGCCGAGCGAGCGCGATCCCAGCGCGTCGCTCAGGTTGGTACAGCTCTTCGAAGCGGCGGGCCTGCCGCCCAGCGTGCTCAACGTGGTCCAGGGCGACAAGGAGGCCGTCGACGCGCTACTGGAGCATCCCGACGTCGCGGCGGTGAGCTTCGTCGGCTCGACAGCCGTCGCCACGCATATCTACGAGGCGGGGACACGCCACGGGAAACGCGTGCAGGCGTTGGGCGGCGCCAAGAATCATCTCGTCGTGATGCCCGACGCCGACCTCGACCAGGCCGCCGACGCGCTCGTCGGCGCCGGCTACGGCTCGGCGGGCGAGCGTTGCATGGCCGTCTCGGTAGCGGTCGTCGTCGGCCGCATCGCCGACGAGCTCGTCGCGAAGGTCGCGCAGCGCGTGCGCGCGCTCAACGTCAACGACGGCAGCATCGTAGGCGCCGACATGGGTCCGCTCGTGACGGCCGCACATCGCGACCGCGTGACGGCCTACGTCGCGGACGGCGTGCGCGAGGGCGCAGCGCTCGTCGTCGACGGCCGCGGCTTGCGCGTGGCGGGGCGCGAGCAAGGTTTCTTCCTCGGGCCGTCCCTGTTCGACCACGTGCAACCGGCAATGCGCATTTATCGCGAGGAGATCTTCGGCCCCGTGCTGTCGATCGTGCGCGTGCCGGATTTCGCCGCCGCCGTCGAGCTCGTCAACGGCCACGAATACGGCAACGGCGTCGCCTGTTACACCGGCGACGGCGGCATCGCGCGCGAGTTCACGCGCCGCGTCAAGGCGGGCATGGTCGGCATCAACGTGCCGATCCCCGTGCCGATGGCGTTTCACTCGTTCGGCGGCTGGAAACGCAGCCTGTTCGGCGACCACCACATCTACGGCGACGAAGGCGTGCGGTTCTACACGCGCTACAAGGCGGTGATGCAGCGCTGGCTTGGGAGCGGCGGCCGCGGCCCCGAGTTCACGATGCCGACGAACGACTGAGGGGGACTCCGGCGGCTGCGGCGGCCGACCGCTCGGCGCGTCGCGTCACGAGCTCCGCCACCATCACGTAGATCGCGGGAATGAGCACGAGCGTGATCAGCGTCGACGCGATGAGGCCGCCGACTACGACACGGGCGAGCGCGGCCTGCAGCTCCGCCCCGGCGCCGATTGCGAACGACAACGGCAGGAGCCCGAGCACCGTCGTCGCCGTGGTCATGAGGATCGGGCGCAGCCGCAACCGGCCGGCCTCGATGACGGCCGCGCGCACCGGCATGCCTTGCTCGCGGCGCAGCAGGTTGATGTAGTCGACGAGCACGATGGCGCCATTGACGGCGATGCCCGTGAGCATCACCACGCCCATCAAGCTCTGCAGGTTGAACGTAGTGCCCGTGAGGAGCATCGCGGGCACGACGCCGACGGCCGCCGTCGGCACCGCGGCCATCACGATCAGCGGATCTATGAAACGCTCGAACTGCGCGGCCATCACCATGTAAATGAGTGCAATCGCCGTCAGAATCGCAAGCAGGAAGTCGCGCTGCGCCCGTTGCTGCTCCTCATACTCGCCGCCGAAGTAAACGCTGAAGCCATCGGGCATCCGCAAGTCGGCTAGCGCCTCGCGAACCCGCGCCACCGCGTCGCCCAGCGCCACGCCTTCCTCGAGGTTCGCGGTGATATAGCTCACGCGCTGGCCGTCGATGCGATCGATCGTCGTGGGCCCGCGGCCCGTCTCTTGCGTAATCAACGCGGACACGGGCAGGATTCCGGCGGACGTGCGCACCGCGATGTTCTCGAGATCGAGCGCGGACATTCGGTCCTCGGGCCTCAGGCGCACGTTGATGTCGATCTCCTCGCCGCCGACGCGGTACACGCCGGCGCGCCGCCCGCCTACGCTCGTCTGGATCGCCACGGCGATTTCCTGCACGCCGATGCCGAGCTGCGAGATACGCTCGCGATCGAACGTCACGTTGCGCTGCGGGCGCCGCTCGCGGTTGCTCGCGTCGACGTCCTCGACGCCGGGCACGAGCTCGATGCGCCCCGCGATCTCCTGCGCGAGCTCCTCAGCCGTCTCGAGATCGTAGCCGCGCAGTTGCAGCTCGAGCGACGAGCCTTGGTTGCCGCCGCTCTGGAAGAGCTGCCGCAGCACGCGCAACCCCGATTCCGCCGACACCCAGATGTTTGCGCCGGGGATGGTGTTGGCGACGCTGTCGCGAATTGCGTCCGCGATCTCCGCCGTCGTGGCGCTGCGCTCGTGCGGCGGCTTCAGAGTGAGCTCCACGTTCGCGCGGTTGTTGCGCACGTCCTTCGTGAAGTACAGCACGTCGTCCTGCGAAACGGCCTCGCGCACGCCGGCGTCCAAGAGTTGCACGTACTCGTACATGACTGCGATGTTCGTGCCGTCGTCCATGCGCATTCCGACCTGGACGTTCTCGCCGTCGGTCTGCGGTGCGAGCTCGAAGGGAATGGAGCGCGCGGCCAACATCGCGATCGCGAACGTGCCGAACGCGCCCGCGACGACGACGCCGCGCCTGTCGAGCAAGCGGTCGAGCGTGCGCGCGTACCAATCCTCGAACGCAGCAAAACGACCCGGGCGGTCCGCCGAAAGCGGCTTGACGCTCAAGAATCGGCTCGCAAGCATCGGCACGAGCGTGAGCGCAATTACCAACGCAGAGAGCTGTGCGAACACAACGACGATCGCGAGCTCGCGGAACAGCGTCGCGGTCGTGGTCTGCATGAACCACACCGGCAGAAAGATCACGCACGTGGTGAGTGTCGACGCGATGATCGCGCTCGCCACCTGCCCCGTGCCGACCCGCGCGCTTTCCTCGTATCCCAACCCGCGCTGCCGCTGCCGCACGATGTTCTCGAGCACCACGATCGAGGAATCGAGGATCATGCCGACGCCGAGCGCGATGCCGCCGAACGTCATCTGATTCAAAGTGAACCCGCCGAAATAGATGAGCGCGAACGTGGCGATGATCGAGATCGGGACCGACACCGATATCACCAACGTCGCGGACGCGTTGCGCAGGAACGAGAGCAACACGATGACGGACAGAATGCCGCCCCAGATGGCGGAGTTGCGGACGTTGTCGATCGAGTTCTGGATGAACGTGCTCTGGTCCTGGATGACCTGCATCTGCAAATCGGTACGCGACGCGTTGATCGCTTCCATCTCCTCGCGGATGCGCTCCGCCACCTCGACCGTGTTCGCACCGGTCTGCTTGCGTAACCCCAAGCGAATGGTCGGCAAACCCGCGATCTCGACGTACCGGCCGATATCGCGGTAGCCGAGCTCGACCTCGGCCACGTCCTCGACTCTGATCGGGTTGCCGTCGACGACGGTGACCACCGTGTCTGCGATTTGCTCCACGTTCGTGTACTCGCCGAAGGTGCGCACGTAGAGGTCGCGCAAGCCGTCGCGCACGTTGCCGCCCGGCAGGTTCACGTTCTCGCGGCCGATCGCGGTCACGACATCGCCGGCCGTGAGCTCACTCGCGATGAGCCGGTCGCGCAGCAGATCGACGTTGACTTCGCGGTAGACGCCCCCCCATACCTCGATCGAGCCGACGCCCGGGATCTGCTGGAACCGGCGCATGAGCTCTTCTTCGAGCACGCTGGTGAGCTCGGCGAGCGGCCGGTTCGAGCGCGCGCCCAAGATCACGATGGGCTGCTGGTTCGGGTCGAACTTGCGGATTTCCGGCGGCTCGATCTCGTCGGGCAGGTCCTCGCGCACCCTGTCGAGCGCCGCGCGCACGTCGTTCGCGGCCTCGTCGAGGTTCGTGCCCTCCGCGAAGCGCAGGTCGACGTCCGCGTTGCCCTCGCCCGAGAACGAGAGCACCTGCTCGAGATTCGGCACGCCCGCCACGGCATTCTCGATGCGCTCGGTGACGATGAGCTCCATCTCCTCGGGGCCCACGTTGCCGTAGCTCACCCGGATGCTGAGCGACGGGAACTCGATCGGCGGCAACAGATCGACGGGCAGGAACCGAAAGCTGATGAGCCCGAGCGTGATGACGATGAGGTAGACCATCAGCGTCGCGATGGGACGTTTGATCGAGACGGCCGCGATGCTCATCGAGTGGCGCTCCGGATCAGAGGACTTCCGCAGCTTCCTCTTGCTTGCGCTGGATCAGGTCCAGGAGATCCCGCGTCTGCATCTGCTGCAACCGCATGATGTGCTCCCACGGCGTGGGCTGAATCACCGCCTTGCCCGTCTCGTTGCGGCTCAAGAGCTCGTGACCCACGGTCACCACCCACTGGCCCGGCTCGACGCCCTCCACCGCGGAGGCGAGCCGGCCGCGCGCAACCACCTCGATCGGCACGAACTCGACGTTCACGGGCCCCGACGGATCGAGATCGTCGCGCCGCGCTGCGCTCAAACCCGGCTCTCGCGGCGCGTTCGCTTCGTCTACGCGCGCGAGCCATACGCCTTCCATGCCCCTGCGCGAGTCCGCGTAGATCGCGTTGTTCGGCACCAGCGCCGCCACCTCGCTTTCGCCGTAGAGCACGTCGACCGAGACGAACATGCCGGGACGCAGCAGCGCACCGTGCTCCTCGACGTCGATCTCGGCATTGGTCGTGCGGGTCACGGGGTGCAGGAACGGCGAGATCCGCGAGACCTCGGCCGCCAGTGGCCGGTCCGGCGCCACGTCGCTCACGATGGCCACGGGCGTACCCGTTTCGATGTAGCCGAGCATGCGTTGCGTGAGCGTGATCGTCACGCGCATCGACTCGAGATCGCCGATGACGAACAGGGGCGTGCTCGTCGTCGCGAGCTGGCCGATCTCGGCGTCGCGGCCGCCCACGATGCCGCTGATCGGGGCGCGAACTGTCGTCTCATCCCGCGCGATGCGCCGCTCCTCGACCAGCGATGCCGCCTGCTGACGTTCGGCTTGCATCAGCAGCAGCTCGGCCTCCGCGGACGATGCCTCGGCCTGAGCGGCCTCGAGCTCCGTAGCGCTGCCCAAGCTACGCGCTACGATGGTTTCCATGCGCCTGAGCGCCGCTTGCGCTCGCGTGTTATTCGCCTCGGCTTGTTTCACGCGCGCATCGGCCACGCGCAGGCCAGCCTCTGCCTGCAGGAGCTGCTCCTCGAACTCCGTGGCGCGCAACCGCACCAACGGAGTGCCCGCCTCGACGCGATCGCCGTCGCTCGCGAGCACCTCGACGATGCGGCCCGAGACCTCCGCGTAGATTTCCGTTTGATTGCGGGCGACGACCGAGCCCGCGAGGCGTTCCTCGAGCGGCAGCGTCCCTTGCCTGACCTGCACGGCTTCCACCGCGGGGATGGTTTGCTCGTCGGCGTCCGCGTCGCCGTCTTCCGAGGCGTAGCACGCCGTCAGCAGCAAAACAGCCGCGGCGGTCGCCATCCTGCATAACTCTGTCTGCATTCGCGGCGACGCTCCTTGCCTCGGAATCGCGGGCCCTTGCGCAGCGAGCGCGCGCCGGGCGGGCGCAGCGTGCCGCCCTTCGATTGTACGTGAGCCGGTCACGGCTCAACCCCTTCCGGACACAACTTTAGAAACGGGCGGTTCTGCTGCCCCGACGAAAAAGACGCGCCGCTCGATGCGCTAAGATCGCGCGCATGAAACTCGCCAGCATTCGTTATCGCGGCCGCGACGTGGTCGCGGCCGAGCTCGCGCCCGGCGAGCTCGTCGGGATCGCGTCGCTGCCCCGCCGCACCGGCGCGCCGATCCAGTCCTTCGATATGCTCGATGTGATCCGCGGCGGCGAGCCGCTGCGCCAACATCTCGCCGAGTCGCTCGCGAAGATCCGCACGGACGAGGCCGTGGCCCGAATACCGGCGAGCGAGGTCGCGTGGTACCCGCCCGTGCGTCGCCCCGGCAAGATCTGCGCCGTCGCGATGAACAACTCTGCGAGCAACGAGCGCAAGATCAGCGCACCAGAACATCCCGCGTTTTTCCTGAAGCCGGCGTCGTGCCTCGTGGGCCACGGCGAGCCGATCCGCGTACGGCGCTACTACGGCAGCGTGCACCCCGAGCCCGAGCTCGCGGCCATCATCGGCCGGAAGTCACGCGACGTCGCGGCGGCCGATGCGCTCGACGCCGTCTATGGCTACACGATCTTCAACGACATCACCGGCAACGGTATGCGCGCCGAGGACCGGTTCCACTACTACGCCGTCTACGCGAAGAAGGAGAACCCGAACGAGACCGAGCGCGTCGAGCAGCACCTTTCTTATGCCGGTCGCTACAAGGGCACGGACACGTTCGGCGCCATGGGGCCGTGGCTCGTGACAAAAGACGAGATCGCGAATCCCGACGACCTCAGCGTGCAATGCAAGGTCGGCGGCGAGATCGTCGCCAAAGACAGCACGCGCTTCTACAACTACAAAGTGGCGGAGGTCGTGAGTTTCATCAGCCAGTTCCACACGCTCGACGTCGGCGACGTGGTCTCGTTCGGCACGGCTTTCGCGGCCGGCGGGAACCGCAGATCGATCCACCTCGCGAACTTCCAGAGCGTTGCGGGACCCGTCGAAATCAGCATCGAAGGGCTCGGCACGCAGGAGAACCCGGTAGTCGTCGAGCAGCAGGAGCTCGGCAGCTGGCGGCTGCAGTAAACGTAGCGGCGCGCCAGCCGGCAGTGCGGGGACGCGCCGCGCACGGCGCGCCGGCAGGTCAGCCCGCGAGGCGCGCCTCCTCTTGACCGAAGCGCAGCATCCACTTGCAGCAATCCTCCGCCACCATCGGCCGCGCGAACAGGTACCCTTGCCCGAGGTCATAGCCGACCGAGCGCAGATAGTCCTCGACCCACTTCGTCTCGACGCCCTCGGCGACGACTTGCAGCCCGAGTGCGTGCGCCATCTGCGCCGTGGACTCCACGATGACGCGATTCTGCTCACGCGTCTCGAGATCCACGATGAAGGACTTGTCGAGCTTGAGCGATGCTACGCGCAGATCGCGTAGGTAGCCGAGCGAGGAGAAACCCGTGCCGTAGTCGTCGATCGCGATGAGCACGCCGAGGCCGTGGAGGGCTTTGACGATCTGCTTGGCGCGCGCGGGGTCGACCAGCATCGCGCTCTCGGTGATTTCGAGCTCGATCTGGTCCGGCCGGACCGTCGTGGCGGCGAGCAACTGCGCGAGCCGTGCGGGAAATTCGAGGTCCTGCAGCACGCGTGCCGAAACGTTGATCGCGACACGCAGCGCGACGCCCTTGTCCCGCCAGGCCTCGATGTCGTTGAGCACCGTGCGAATCACCCAATACGTCAACGGGTGGATGAGATCCGTGGCTTCGGCGAGCGCGACGAACTCGGTAGGACTCACATCGCCATGCATCGGGTGGCGCCAACGCACCAACGCCTCGACGCTTCCGGCGCTACCCGTCTGCAAGTTCACTTGCGGCTGGTAGTGCAGCGCAATGCCGTCGCCGTCGATCGCGGTGCGCAGCTCGCTGAGCATGCCGAGCCGGCGCACGGTGTGGTGATCGTCGACGAGGTCGTAGTACTCGCAGCCCACGCCGTGGCGCTTCGCCGAGTACATCGCGACGTCGGCGTGCCGCAGCAGCTCGCGCGCATCGAGCCCGTGATCGGGCGCCAAGGCAATACCGATGTGGACACCCACTTCGATGGCGATACCGCGCGCCTCGATCGGCGCGCGCAGTCCCGCGATGAGCCGTTCCGCGAGCTCATCGATCGTGCCGTGGCCCACGACGTCGGCGAGCACGACGGCGAACTCGTCGCCACCGATACGGCTGATGAATGCCTGGCTCTTGAGC
>DATFFV010000438.1:0-22816 GCA_035249885.1 Gammaproteobacteria bacterium
CGTTCCGGATGGGTTCGAGCCGTTCGAGTTGGAAGGGGGGCGGCTTAAGCCGGCGGAGTTGATCGAGGACGAGATCATAGTTGCGATGCCACTCGTGCCCAAGCATGCCCGCATCGAGGATTGTGGTAGCTTGGCGCGCTACTCCGCCGAGCGGAATGAGCAGTCGGTAACGGTCGACCGCTAGGTTTTTGAGGAGATTTCATCATGGCAGTTCAGAAGAGCCGTAAAACGCCATCACGGCGTGGCATGCGTCGTGCTCACGATGCGTTGACCGGCCCGACCTTGGCGGTGGATGCCACCACAGGCGTAACCCACCGGCGTCATCATGTGACGGCGGATGGTTTCTACCGCGGCAAGAAGGTCTTTGAGGTTCCGCAGGAAGCCGAGCAAGAGTAGCCGCTGCTTCGAGCGTTACCGGCGCCCCTTGGTTCGATAGCACTTAAAGCTCGACCCGATGAGTCGCAAGGTCACGATTGCCTTGGACGCAATGGGTGGCGACCGCGGACCCGAGTCCGTCGTTCCCGCGGCACTCGCGACACTCGAGCGCGACGACTCCGTGACGCTGGCGCTCGTCGGTTTGCCCGCCGTGCTCGAGCAGGTCAAGCGACAGGCCGGCGACCGCTACGGCACGCGGCTCGCGTTCAAGGAAGCCTCGGAGGTCGTGCTCATGGACGAGCCACCGGCCGATGCATTGCGCCGCAAGAAAGACTCCTCGTTACGCGTCGCGATCGAGCTCGTCAAGAGCGGTGAGGCCGACGCGTGCGTGAGCTCCGGTAACACGGGCGCGCTCATGGCCACGGCTCGCTACGTGCTCAAGACGCTGCCCGGCATCGATCGGCCCGCGATCATCTCGGCCGTGCCGGGCATCGAAGGCCCGACCTACATGCTCGATCTTGGCGCGAACGTCGGTTGCACACCCGAGCACCTAATGCAGTTCGCGATCATGGGCTCCGTCGTGGCCGAGGACATGCTCGAGATCGTGCGGCCGCGCGTCGGGCTACTCAACATCGGGCTCGAGGACATCAAGGGCAACGAGACCGTGCGCGAAGCCGGCGACCTTCTCGCCAAGAGCGGCCTCAACTACGTGGGCTTCGTCGAAGGCGACGGCATCTTTCACGCCGACGTCGACGTCGTCGTCAGCGACGGTTTCGTCGGCAACGTGGCGCTCAAAACAATGGAGGGCGTCGCGAAATTGATCACTTCGTTCTTGAAGGAAGAGTTCGGTCGCAACGTGCTCCGGGGTGTGCAAGGGCTCGTCGCGAAGTCGGCGCTCGAAGCGCTGCGCGGGCGGCTCGATCCGCGCCGCTATAATGGCGCGAGTCTCGTCGGCTTGAACGGCATCGTGCTCAAGAGCCACGGGTCCGCTGACCAATTCGCGTTCGAGAATGCCGTCAAAGCGGCGATCGTCGAGGCGCGCAAGGGAGTGCCCGTGCAGATCGGCAAACTCATCGAAACCCGGCTGCACTGATGTACTCGCGCATTGTCTCTACCGGTAAGTACCTGCCGGCGAGAATCCTCACCAACGCCGATCTCGAGAAGATGGTCGACACCACCGACGAGTGGATCCGCACGCGCACGGGTATCGAGCACCGCCACATCGCCGCGGACGACGAGGCCACGAGCGATCTCGCCTATCAGGCGGGACGAATCGCGATGCAGGACGCCGGGCTCAAGCCCTCCGACATCGACATGGTGCTCGTCGGAACGACGACGCCGGATCTGATCTTTCCGAACGTGGGTTGCCTCGTTCAAGAGAAGCTCGGCATCGCCGGCTGTCCCGCGTTCAGCCTCGAGGCAGCTTGCTCGGGCTTCGTGTACGGCCTCGTGGTCGCCGATCAGTTCATTCGCGCGGGGCACGTGAAGCGCGCGCTCGTCATCGGCGCCGAAACCATGTCCCGCATCATCGATTGGAAGGATCGCGAGACCTGCGTGCTGTTCGGCGACGGGGCCGGGGCCGTGATCCTCGAGGCCGCCGACGAGCCGGGCATCATCTACTCGACGCTCGGCGCCGATGGGCGCTATCGCGAGCTGCTCTACGCCTCGAGCGGCGTTTCCTTGAGACAGCGCGAGGGTGCGGCGCTGCGCATGAAGGGCAACGAGGTCTTCAAGGTCGCCGTCAAGACGCTCGAGAACCTCGTCGACGACGTCGTCGCGAAGAACAAGCTCGAGAAAGGCGAGATCGACTGGCTCATCCCGCACCAGGCCAACATCCGCATCATCACCGCAACCGCCAAACGGCTGCGGATGCCCATGGAGCGCGTCATCTTGACGGTCCGCGAGCACGGCAACACGTCGGCCGCGTCCGTGCCGATGGCGCTCGACACGGCGATCCGCGACGGCCGCATCAAGCGCGGCGATTTGCTGTTGCTCGAGGCGTTCGGCGGCGGCTTCACCTGGGGCGCGAGCCTCATCCGCTACTAGACTCTTCGGCCACGAAATGCCGACTGGCGCTCATGCCGGGCAACGCGCCGTCTCGTATAATGCCCCGATGTTGCGTTCAGTCTTGGCCGGTTTGCCCTTCGTGTGCCTCGCTGCGGGCGCGCAGGCGGCCGAGTACTGGGTCGCCGAGGGGGACGATGTTTTCGGCTCCGTGGAAGTCATCGCCGCCCGCCACGAGGACACGTTCGTAGGGCTCGCGCGCACCTACAACGTCGGCTACGAGGAGCTCCGGCAAGCGAACCCCGCTGTCGACGAGTGGCTGCCGGGCGAAGGGACGAAGATCACGATTCCGACGCTCTATGTGCTGCCGCGTGCGCCGCGCAGCGGCATCGTCGTCAACGTCGCCGAGCTGCGCATGTACTACTTCCCGAGCGATTCGGGGCCGTACCCCGAGGGCGTTGCACCGGGTTCGCGCAGGGTCATCACGCATCCGATCAGCATCGGGCGCATGGATTGGTCGACGCCGCTCGGCACGACGACCGTGACCGGCAAGGTCGCGAATCCGACCTGGTATCCGCCGCAGTCGATCCGCGACGAGCATGCGGCGCGCAACGACACCCTGCCGCGCGTCGTGCCGCCCGGTCCCGCGAATCCGCTCGGCAAGCATGCGCTGCGGCTCGGCCTGGCGAGTTACTTGATTCACGGCACGAACAGGCCGTCGGGCGTCGGCATGCGCGTGACGCACGGCTGCATTCGCATGTTCCCCGAAGACATCGAAGCGTTGTTCAAGACGGTGCCCGTCGGCACGGCCGTGACCATCGTCAATCAGCCCGTGAAGATTGGTTGGACGGCGGCCGGCCACGTCTATCTCGAAGCGCATCCGGCAGCACTCAAGGAGAGCAGCATCGACGGCGAGATCGTCACGGTGGAGGACGCCATCGCGAACGTGCCCGAATCGCCGTTGACGAGCCTCATGCGCGCGTATGTCGCGGCCACCGAGGAGCGTCGTGTGGATCTCGACTGGGACGCGGCCGAACGCGTGGCTCAACTCGGCAGCGGTGTTCCGGAAGCCATTTCGGCCGCGGTGAGCAGTACCACGGCCGGCGGCGAAATCGCGGCCGCGGATCCCGCCGCCGATCCGCTCGTTGCCGACCCGGGCCACTGAGCCCGGCAGGAAATTGCTCCTGCGTTTACGGCGTGTCCGCGATCCTTGGCGCGCAGGAAAATGCTCCTGCATTTCCTGCATGCCGGCCATCCATGGCCGGAGCAACAAATTGCTCCTGCATTTGTTGTATGTCGGCCATCCATGGCCGAGCAGCAAAATGCTCCTGCATTTGCTACATGCCCGCCATCCCTGGCGGGCAAAAGAAAAGCCGCCAACGAGTGGCGGCTTGTAAAAAAGAAATGCGGCTCCGAAAAGCCGCATTTTCGATTCGATTGTCTACTTCTGCTGAGTCTGCTCGAACATGCGATCCAGTCTCTGGTTGGTCGCGTCGCAGCAGGCCTGAGCCGCCTGCGCCGCTTGCAGAGCCTGATTCGCGGTGCTCTGAGCGCCCGAAGCAGCCTGTTGTGCCTGCGTAGCTGTGCGTGTTGCAGCATTCGCCGCATTCTGCGCAGCTTCAGCAGTCGCACGAACCGCCGCGAGGTCTTCCTCGGTGATGCTCGCGCAGCCGGTCACGATCGCAAAGCTGCCGACGAGCGCCGCTGCACGCAGAGCAGCCTGGATTTTTGTGGCCATTACTTACCCCTGACTAATTGAGTGAAAACAAACCGCAAACATTATTTCCTAAAGCGTAGGCCACTGCAATTTCAAAAATGACCGCGTCGGCAATCGCAGACAGCACGGTGACGAGGTTGGGACGTCTCGATCGCTGTCATTAGCGGTGATGGGTTATGACGTGACGGCTTGACTCGGTGAGCGGCTGGGCTGTATATAGTATCAGACTGTTTGTATATACAGGGATAAAGCCATGCGCGATCTAACCCCGAGGCAAAGGCAAATTTTGCAGCTGGTTCAAAGGGCTATCCACGAAACCGGGATGCCGCCCACGCGTGCGGAAATCGCCAAGGTCCTGAAGTTCCGCTCGGTCAACGCGGCCGAAGATCATCTGCGGGCGCTCGAGCGCAAGGGCGTCATCGAGCTTTTGCCCGGCATGTCGCGAGGCATTCGACTCAAAGACTCGTTGCGTGAGCAAATCGGTTTGCCGCTCGTGGGGCGCGTCGCCGCAGGTCAACCGATTCTTGCCGAAGAGCACATCGAGGCTCGCTATCAAATCGACCTCGACTTGTTCAAGAAGCCGCCGCATTTCTTGTTGCGTGTGCATGGTATGAGCATGCGCGATGCCGGAATTTTGGACGGCGATTTGGTCGCGGTGCACCGCACGCCCGATGTGCGCGCTCGACAAATCGTCGTGGCGCGCTTGGATAACGAGGTCACCGTCAAGCGTTATCGCCAGGAAGGGCACCGCGTTTGGTTGATGCCGGAGAACCCTGAGTTCGCCCCGATTCAAGTCGATCTGCGCGAGCAGGCATTGGCCATTGAAGGTGTCGTCGTCGGCGTCGTTCGCGACTCGATGAAATGATCCTGCGCCTTCCGTCGACAAGCTCGTGGAACGGGACGATTGGCAGACGCGCGTCTGGCGAGGCAAGGCCGCCGCCATCGCTCGTGCGGTCATTCCCACGGGGTTCGATGAGCTAGATCGCCACCTTCCGGGTGGCGGCTGGCCCATCGGCGCCGTCACCGAAATTTTCATCGACGATTACGGTGTGGGCGAGCTCGCCTTGTTGATGCCGGCTTTGACGGCGTTGACGAAAGCCGACCCTGCCAAACCGCAAAAGTGGGTCGCTTGGATCGCGCCACCGTTCGTGCCTTATGCCCCTGCTTTGCGGCAGCACGGCGTCGACATCGATCGGTTGCTCATGATCCATCCAACGGTGGGCCACAAGAGCCGTCTCTGGGCCATCGAGCAAGTCGTGCGTTCCGGGTCGAGCGCCGGAGTATTGGCTTGGGTTGCTGCGGCTGACGACGTCGTTTTGCGGCGGCTGCAATTGGCTGCCGAGGACCAGGCGTGCTGGACCCTGCTATTTCGTCCGGCGAGCGCACGGCAACAACGATCGCCGGCTGCATTGCGAATCCGTTTGTCGCGCAGCGAAACCGCAGCTCGAGTCGAGATCATCAAATGCCGCGGCGGCCGTCCCGGAGTGGTCGATATCGCGGGGCTCGCCCTTGGCGAGGGCGAGTGCTCGCTCGAGGCTCACGGCCGGTGAGCAGCCATGCGGCGCGGTCCACAATCCCTCCACCTCAATGTACCGATGCCGCTCGAAGCGCCGCGCATCGATCGAGCTCCGGTGCGGAGCCGTCCGCAGTTGTGGCTCGCCGTGTGCTTGCCGAGCTTGGCGCTCGAGTGCTTGTCGGCGGCGCGTGTACTTGAACCCACGGTCGTCGTCGAGGCGGAGCAAGGCCAGTCGTACGTCGTTGCCGCGAATCGCGAGGCTGCCAACGCCGGAATCAGCCCCGGCAACAAGCTCGGCACGGCAACGACGCTCGCGGCTTCCCTGCAAGTATTCGAGCGCGCGCCGCATCTCGAGCGGGCCAGCCTCGAGTCTTTAGCCCGTTGGGCAGAGAGGCTCACTTCGCTCGTGAGCATCGAGTCGTCCGAAGGTTTGCTGCTCGAGGTAGCGGGCAGCCTCAAGCTGTTCGGCTCGCTCGAGGCCATCAAAGTCAAAGTGCGCGACGAGGTTGCGAAGCGCGCTTTCGATTTGCGGCTCGGTGTAGCGCCGACGGCTACGGCCGCATTGTGGCTTGCCCGAGGCGCGGGCGCGGATGCGCTGCAAGCGCACGAGCTCGCGAGCCGCTTGGGCAGGCTGCCGCTCAAAGTCACGCATTGGCCGCCCGCGGTGCAAGCACTGCTCGAGGATCTCGGCTTGAAGACCGTCGGCGATTGTGCGCGGTTGCCGCGCGACGGTTTTGCGCGGCGCGTGGGCAACGCCTATTTGACCGAGCTCGATCGAGCGCTCGGTCGCCGCGTCGACTTGCGCACCGAATACCGCGCTTTGAGCTCCTGGAGCTCGAGGATCGAGCTCGACGGGGAAAGCGCCGATAACGCGCTGTTCATGGAAATCATCGAGCAGCTGCTCGACGAGCTCGCTGAGGAGCTGCGCAAGCGGCAAGCGCAAATCGATCGTCTCGCGATCTCGTTCGAGCATCTGCATCGGCCGCCGACGATCGAGAGCTTCGCTTTGCTCGAGCCCACTCACGAGCGCGAGCGATTGCTCGCTCTCGTCGGCGATCGGCTGGAGCGCAGTCTCTTGCCGGCTCCTGCCGTTGCGCTGCAGCTCCGTAGCGCGGCGCTCAAGCCGCTCGTGCAGAGAGAGTCGGACTTGTTCGAAGCAAAACCCCTCGAGGAGCTCGTGCGCGTGCTACTCGAGCGCCTGCGCGAGCGCTTCGGCACGGAGGCGGTGTACGGACTGCGCGCCGTGGCCGAGCATCGTCCGGAAAGAGCCTGGGCGAAGAACATAGGGATCATGGGTCGGCGCGCGCGCGACGAGGGTGTGCCACGGAGTCAGGCGCGACCGTTGTGGCTCCTGGCCAAGCCCGTGTCGTTCGCGGCAGAGCCCGCTTCGCTCGATCTGTCGGGTCCCGAGCGCATCGAGAGCGGTTGGTGGGACGAGCGCGACGTGGGACGCGATTACTACACGGCCAAAAACGCCCAGGGCCAACGGTTGTGGGTCTTTCGCGATCGCCGAACTCATGACTGGTTCTTGCACGGGTTCTTCGGTTGAGCACCGCGTACGCCGAGCTTCACTGTCTCAGTAACTTCTCGTTCCTACGCGGCGCGTCGCACCCAAAGGAGCTCGTGACGGCTGCCGCCGCGCTCGGCTACGCCGGGCTCGCGCTAACCGACGAATGCTCCATGGCCGGCGTGGTGCGCGCGTATGCGGCGGCCAAGGGGCTTCCGCTCAAGCTCGTCGTCGGCAGCGAGCTCACGGTTGCCGACGATGGGATCAAAGTGGTGGTGCTCGCCGAAGACCGACAAGCCTATGCGGCGATCTGCAGGCTCATCACGAGGGCGCGCCGTGCTGCAGCCAAAGGCGAATACCGCATCGGTCGAGACGACCTTGCCGAGTGCCTGCGGGAGCATGGGCTGCTGCTCTGGCTGCCCGACGCGATGGCACACACCGATCGCGCTGCAACGGGCCGCTGGCTCAAGGAACGGTTCGCGGGCCGCTTGTGGCTCGCTGTCGAGCTCCTGCGCACGGGTGGTGACCGGCGCGGGCTAGCCGAGGCCCGAGCCCTCGGTCGAGAGCTTAAGTTGCCGCTCGTTGCCACGGGCAACGTGCACATGCACTCGCGTGAGCGGCGCATGCTCCAAGACACACTGACTGCGATTCGCCGGAAGACTCCGCTCGACAAGCTTGGGTTTAAGCTGCATCCGAACGCAGAGCGATGCTTGCGCCCTTTAAGTGAGCTCGAGCGGATTTATCCCGCCGAATTGCTGCGCGAGTCGCTCGCGATCCTCGAGCGCTGTGCATTTTCGTTGGCGGAGTTGCGCTACGAGTATCCGCACGAGCTCGTTCCCGCGGGTGAGACGCCGGCGAGCTATCTGCGTGCGCTGACCGAGCGCGGTTGCCGGTGGCGTTGGGCCGAAGGCGAATCGCCCAAAGTGCGCAAGCTCATCGAGCACGAGCTCGCCCTCATCGGCGAGCTCGGTTACGAAGCCTATTTTCTCACGGTCCACGACATCGTGAGCTACGCCCGCAGCATCGGGATTCTCTGCCAGGGCAGGGGGTCGGCCGCGAACTCCGTGGTGTGCTTCTGCTTAGGGATAACCGAGGTCGACCCCGAGCGCATGCAAACGCTCGTCGAGCGGTTCATCTCCAAGGAACGCAACGAACCACCCGACATCGACGTCGATTTCGAGCACGAACGGCGCGAAGAGGTCATTCAATACATCTATCGCAAGTATTCGCGCGAGCGAGCCGCATTGGCGGCGACGGTCATCACCTATCGCGGCCGCAGTGCCATCCGCGATGTCGGCAAGGCGCTCGGCATCGAGGAGCGGAAGGTCGGCGCGCTCGCAAGCTCCCTGCAATGGTGGGAGAACGGCGTCGTTGACGACGCGGGCATGGATGCCCGCGGTAGAGCAACGCAGGCGAGGGCAGGGATGCCCGAGGTAGAGCAATGCATGGAGCAATTGCCGGGAGCAGTTGCCGAGCAGCGGATTCGCGAGGCCGGGCTCGATCCCAAGAGCCCGAAGGTGTGGCGCTGGATCAAGCTCGCCGAATCGCTGCTCGGCTTTCCGCGGCATCTGTCGCAGCACGTCGGCGGTTTCGTCATCGCCGAGCGGCCGATCCACGAGCTCGTGCCCATCGAGAACGCTGCGATGCCGGAGCGCACCGTCATCCAATGGGACAAGGACGATCTCGAAGAGCTCGGCCTCATGAAAGTCGACGTGCTCGGGCTCGGCATGTTGAGCGCGATCCGGCGCAGCTTCGAGCTCATCGAACGGTTCGACGGCCGCAAGCTCACGATGGCTAAGGTCCCCGCCGAAGATCCGGCCGTCTATCGGATGATCCAGAAGGCCGACACGATCGGCGTCTTTCAGATCGAGTCGCGCGCGCAGATGGCCATGCTGCCGCGACTCAAGCCGAAGGAGTACTACGACCTCGTGATCGAAGTCGCGCTCGTCCGGCCGGGCCCGATCCAAGGTGACATGGTGCACCCGTATCTGCGGCGCCGTAACGGCGAGGAAAAAGTCGACTATCCGAGCCGCGAGGTCGAGAACGTCCTCAAGCGGACGCTCGGCGTGCCGATTTTCCAAGAGCAGGTCATGCATCTCGCGATGGTCGCCGCGGATTTCACGCCGGGCGAGGCAGATCAGCTGCGGCGCGCAATGGCGGCGTGGAAGCGCCGCGGCGGGCTCGAGCCATTCGAGGCGAAGCTCAAGAGCCGCATGCGCGCCAAGGGATACACCGAGGAGTTCGCGAACCGCATCTTCCAGCAAATTTTAGGCTTCGGCGACTACGGATTTCCGGAAAGTCACAGCGCAAGCTTCGCGTTGCTCGCTTACGTCTCGGCGTGGCTCAAGCATCATGAGCCGGCGGCGTTCTGTTGTGCGTTGCTGAACAGCCAGCCGATGGGCTTCTATGCGCCGCAGCAGCTCGTGCGCTCGGCGCGCGAGCACGGCGTCGAGGTGCGATCCATCGACGTCAATCATAGTGACTGGGACTGCACGCTCGAGCGCGGTGCCGACGGCAGCGCGGCCATGCGTCTCGGAATGCGGCTCGTGAAAGGACTGGCGGCTGAGGCGGGAGCCCGCGTATGTGCTACCCGCGCCGCGGCTCGGTTCACGAGCGTGCAGGACTTGGCCGAAAGAGCGCGGCTCAATGCCAAAGACTTAGGATGTCTGGCTTCGGCGGGCGCGCTCGCGACGCTCGCGAGCAATCGTCACCGCGCGCGCTGGGAGGTGGCCGGCGTCACGGAGCCCATGGAGCTGCTCGAGCAGGTGCGTTTTGCCGAAGCTCTGCCGATTCTGCGCCGGCCGACCGAAGGCGAGGACATCGCGGCCGACTATCGCCACGTGGGGGTCAGCCTAGGCCCGCATCCCTTGATTTTGCTCAGGAATAGGCTCGATGTGGCCGGTGTCAAGACGGCTCGCGAGGTCGCCGATTTAGCCCCCGGTGCCCGCGTTCGCTCGGCGGGACTCGTCATTACTCGGCAACGGCCATCGAGCGCGTCCGGCGTCACCTTCGTCACGCTCGAGGACGAAACGGGCTATTTGAATCTCGTGGTATGGGAACGGCTCGCACAGCGCGACCGGCGCGCCTTGCTCGGCGCGAAGTTGCTGGGGGTTGTCGGGGTCGTGCAGAAAGAGAGCGGGGTGCTGCACGTGATTGCGGAACGGTTGGTGGATTACAGCGAGCTGCTGGGAAGGCTCGCCACGCGTTCGCGCGACTTTCATTAGCGCCCAAGGCGCCGGTCAGACGTCGTAGTCGTCGAAATCTTCGAGCTCGCGCCTGGCGCGCTTTTTCTCCATGAGCTCCTCGAGCCGCCGCTTCGCGGCCTGTTCGCGGTTGGGTCGAGTAACGCCGTCGACCTCGAGCTCGTGGATGAGCTCCTCGACGTTGATTTCTACCGAAGGATCGCCGACGTTGTCGGTCTCCACAGCAGCTTCGGGGGCGGCCGCTTCGGCCTCCTCTTCGTCTTCGTCCTCGACGTCCTCTTCTTCTTTTTTCTTATCCGACTCCTTCGACTTCATTCCTCCCTCCAGTAACCGAGTCGGTGAACCCTACGTCGCAGTCGGCGCTTTTATAAACCCGCCTCAAGGGGTTGGCAATACCCCGCGAAGGCCACTGTGACCGGGAGCACAATGCGCCGTGCGGGGGGCGCGGCGCGCCTCAGCGGACGAGCTGGTTGATCTGAAAGATCGGCAGCAGGATCGCCATGACGATTGCGAGCACAACGAGCCCCATGATGACGATCAGGAGTGGCTCGAGCACGCTCAACATCATGGCCAGCAAGCCGTCCATTTCGCTTTCTTGATGGTTGGCAGCGCGTTCGAGCATGGCACCGAGCTCGCCGCTCGCCTCGCCGCTCGAGATCAGATGGATCGTGATGGGCGGGAAGAGCTTCGACTGGGCCAACGAGCGGCCGATAGCGCCGCCCTCGCGGACGCGGATGGCGGCTTCCTCGACCGCGGTGCGCATCGGCAGGTTGGCGACGACCGAGGCGCTGATGCGCAGCGCTTCGAGGGCGGGGACGCCGCTGGCCGTGAGGATACTCAAGGTCCGCGTGAAGCGTGCCGTGTTGAGGCCGCGCGTGACGCGGCCCAAGAGCGGCGTGCGCAGCAGCCAGCCGTGCACGCGCCGGCGGACGTGCTCCTGCTCGAGCAGCTTGACGATCGCGAAGATGCCAATGCCGATGACCGCGATGAGCAAAAACCACCAATTTTGGACGAAGTTCGAGATCGCGATGAGCACCCGGGTCATTATCGGAAGCTCTTGGCCCGTGGTTTCGAACACGGTGACGATCTTCGGGACGACGACGACGAGCATAACGGTGATGATGCCGAGCGCTATGACCGTCAGCAGGATGGGGTAGACCATCGCTTGCACCACCTTTTGGCGCAAGCCGTGGCGCGACTCCGTGTAGTCCGCGAGCCGCTCGAGCACGTTATCGAGCTGCCCGGCCTGCTCGCCGGCCATGACGGTGGCGCGATAGACCATAGGGAACGCGTGCGGGAACTCGTCGAGCCCGGACGCCAGCGAGTGGCCCTCGACCACCTTGGCGCGCACGCCGAGAACGATGCTCTTGAGCCGCGGCTTCTCCGTGTGCTCGCTGACCGCGAGCAACGCTTCGTCGAGCGGCAACCCTGCCTTCACGAGCGTGGCGAGCTGACGCGTCAGGAGCGCCAAGTCGAGGCCCGAGATACCCCTGAACAGCGAGAACTGGCGTCGGGTCTTGCGCTCGCGCTCCTCGATCTCGGCCACTTCGACGGGTAGAAGCTGCCGCTCGCGGAGCAGCTGGCGCACGTGACGCGGCGTATCGCCCTCGAGGACTCCGCGGTGCTCCTTGCCGCCGCCGTCCACGGCTACGTACTGATAGGCCCCCATCAGTCGCTCCGCGTGACCCTGAGCACCTCTTCGAGCGTGGTGACGCCCGCCAGGATCTTCTTGACGCCGTCTTCGCGAATGCTGGGCGTCAGCGTGCGCGCGTAGCGCTCGAGCTCGTGCTCGCCCGCGCCGTCGTGAATCATGGTGCGCATCGTGTTGTCGACTTTGACGAGCTCGTAGATGCCCGTTCGGCCCTGGTAACCTTCCTCGGCCGCCGGCGAGCGGTAGAGCGTGGGCGGATTCGTGGGATCGACGTTGAGCAGCCGGCACTCGTAGTCGCTGGCGCGGTACGGCACGCGCGTCGCCGGGTCGAGCACGCGGACGAGCCGCTGCGCGAGCACGCCGATGAGGCTCGACGAGAGCAGGAACGGCTCGACGCCCATGTCGCGCAAGCGCGTGACGGCGCCGACCGCCGTGTTCGTGTGCAGCGTCGACATGACGAGATGGCCCGTCAGGCTCGCCTGCACGGCGATCTCGGCCGTCTCGAGGTCGCGGATTTCGCCGACCATCACGACGTCGGGGTCCTGCCGCAAGATCGCGCGAAGTCCGCGCGCGAACGTCATCTCGACCTTGGTGTTGACTTGGGTTTGGCCGATGCCGTCGATGTGGTACTCGATCGGATCCTCGACCGTGAGGATATTGCGTGTGAGATCGTTGATGCGCTCGAGCGCAGCGTACAACGTCGTCGTCTTGCCGGAGCCGGTCGGGCCGGTAACGAGCAGGATGCCGTGTGGCCGATGGATCAGCTCGTCCATGGCGTTTTGGTCGCCTTCGGACATGCCGAGGCTCGATAGCGTGAGGCGGCCTGCCTGCTTGTCGAGCAAGCGCAACACGACGCGCTCGCCATGCCCGGATGGAATCGTCGCGACGCGCACGTCGACCGCGCGGCCCGCGATGCGCAGCGAGATGCGCCCGTCCTGTGGCAGGCGCTTCTCGGCGATGTCGAGCTTCGACATGACCTTGACGCGCGAGACGACGAGCGGCGCGACGGCGCGTTTGGACTGCAGCACTTCGCGCAGCACGCCGTCGATGCGGAACCGCACGGTCATGCGGTTCTCGTAGGGCTCGATGTGGATGTCGGACGCGTTGTCCTTGACGGCTTGCGTCAGCAGCGCGTTGATGAGCCGGATGATCGGCGCTTCGTCGTCGCTATCGATGAGGTCGGAAGGCTCGGGTAGCTGTTGCGCCACGGCGAGGAGGTCGGTGTCGTCGTCGAGGCCCTCGACCATCGTCATCGCCGCGCCGCTCTCATAAGCGGTCTGGAGTCTCGCGTCGAAAGTTTCGACATCGACCTCGGTGAAGCGCACCGGCACGCCGGCGAACCTCCTCACTTCGGCAATGCTCTGCGCAGTCGGCCCCGGTCGATAGATGGCCTGCGCCGTGCCGTCGCGCAGGTCCTCGATGAGCACGCCGTGGCGCTTCGCGAACGCGAACGGCAGCGTCCGGTGGCCTACCTCCGCGCCGAGTTGCGGTGCGCTCGTCTCGCGACTAGCGTGGCTGGTTGCCATCGGCAGAGGGCGCGACGTTTGATTCGGGCTCGGTCTGCGTTTCGGGCAGCGGCGGGAGCGTCGGCGGCTCGTCGCCGCGCATCAGCCTCACCCCGCCCTCGGCCATCTGCCGCTGCAGATCCTGAATGTAGCGGTACTTGGCGTTGGTCTGGAAGCGCGCGTCAGCCGCGTCGCGCAGAATCGTCGGGCGGATGAACACCATGAGATTGGTCTTCTTCCGATCCGCCTTGCGAGAACGGAATAGCCATCCCAGACCCGGGATGCGGCTCAGGCCCGGCACGCGCCGTTCCGATTCGCGCAATTGGTCGTCGATGAGGCCGCCCAGAACGAGCACTTCGCCGTCGTTGACGAACACCGAGGTCGTGATCGTGCGCGTGTTCGTCACGAGGTCGGCCGCGCCTTGGACCGTGCTGCTCAAGCTCGACGTCTCCTGTTCGATCTCGAGCTTCAGGCCACTGCCCTCGTTGATTTGCGGAACGATTTTGAGCCTCGTTCCGACCGGTTCGCGCTGGATCGTCTGAAACGGATTCACGGAGCCCTGGTTGGCGCCCGTGTTCGTGAACTGACCGCTGAGAAACGGCACTTCCTGACCGACGCTGATCTCCGCTTCCTCGTTGTCGAGCGTCACGATCTGAGGCGTCGAGACGATATTGGTCTCGCCGTCGCCGCGCAGCGCGTTGAGTAGGGCAGCCCAGCTCGTGCCCCCGTCCGAGATTTTGCCGACGCCGACCGTGATACCTTCCGCGATCGCGGCGAGATTCGGTGTGTCTCCGGCCGACTGGCCCGCGAGCCCGATGATCCCGCCGCCGCCCGCGTTGCTGAAATTCGTGAGGCCGAGCACCCGGTCGCCGTCGTCGCCGGCCGAGAGCCACGTGACGCCGAGCTGAGCGGCTTTTTCCTCGCTGAGCTCGACGATGATCGCGTCGACCTGCACTTGCAGGCGCGGAATGTCGATCTGGTTGATGATTGCGTGCATGTCCTCGCGGACGCGCTCGGGCGCGTTGATGACGAGTGCGTTGGTGCCGGGGTCGGCCCAAATAGTGATGGGGCCCGAGTTGATCGGCGCCCCTCCCTCGGGGGCCGCCGGAGCCGCGCCGCTGCCGCCGAACTGCGCTTGGAGCTTTTCTGCGAGGTCTTCTGCGTCGGCGTAGTTCAGGTAGCGCACGAGTGTGTCGCCGCCCTGCGCCGACGGCGTATCGAGGTGCGCGATGAGCGCGCGCGTCTGCACACGCACCAGGCCGGCGCCCGAAAGCAGCACGCTGTTGGTGCGCATGTCGGCGATGACCTGGATCGGCGGCGCCCCGCCCGCGGCCTGCGCCGCTTGGTTGAGCGCGCTCAACATGCGCACGACCTCTTCGGCCGAGGCGTTCTCGAGCGCAATGACCTCGACTTCTTGCGTGCCGGCTACATCGATGCGGCGCACGAGGTCGACCATGCGGCGCACGTTGGCCGGTGTGTCGGCGATGATCAGGGCGTTCGACGACCCATGGGAGGCCAGATGCGCCGACTGCGGTAACAGTGGCCGCAAGATCGCGACGAGGTTGGGTGCACCGATGTTGTCGAGCACGATCGCCTGCGTGACGTAGTTGTCGCCGCCGCCGAAGCGCGCGTTGGCATCGGGCACGATCTGAATGGCGCCGCCGGAGTCGAGCGCCTGATAGCCGTGCACCTCGAGGGTCGAGAGGAATAGACGATAGAACGCATCGGGCGACATCGGCGCGTTCGACAGCACGGTCACCTGGGCGCGCACGCGCGGGTCGATGATGATCGGCCGGCCGATGACCTGTTGGACTTGATCCGCGACCATGCGGATGTCGGCGTCGCGATAGTTCGGCGTGAGCTGCGGCCCCTGCGGCTGCGCTGCGACGCGCACCCCGACGAAGCAGGCCACGACCGCGGCGAACAATGCCCACGCCCGCTGATCATTCACTCGCGATTCTCCTCGAGGTTCTGCAACTGCGCTGTGTCGATGACGATCACCTGCGGAACGCCGTCGCGCAGCACCGTGACGTTGGCCTGCGTCGCTTCACCGAGCGACGCGAAGACCTGCAATCCTTGGCTCTGATCGTCGAGCACGACGCCGTTGATGTCGGTCACGACGTCGTTGGCCAGGAGCCCGAGCCGCTCGAAGCTCGCGCGGTCGCGTCCCGGCCGTACGCGGAAGCCCACGACCTGTCCCTCTTGCACGTGCGGCGCGATCTGGATGATGTCCGTGAGGCGTGCCGCGTTCTGGCTGATGGTTTCCCGCAAGGAGCCGCTCGGCGCCGCTGCTTGCGGCAGCGGGGCCGCCGTGAACGCCGAAGTCGACGTCGTGAGCTCCTTGGGCAAGCGCAACGTCTCGAGCCGCCCGCCGCGATCGAGCAGCACGCGATCGGGGTACACTGAGTGCAGTTTGGCGCCATCGGCGCCCTCGATGGTTTGACCTACAGTGTACGCTTCATCCTCACCGCGATTGGTCGAGATGATGGCGCCGCCGTTCGAGTCGCCTTCACGCGACAAGATGCCTTTGAGCGTCAGGCTCAAGTTCGTGTCGGGCGCGTCAAGGACGGCCGCGGGGGCGGCTGCCGGCACGTCGGCGGCCACGCCGAACAAGTGTGAGTCTAAGAGCGAGCTGAAATCCGCGCTGGGCACGGAGCCCGCGCCGTCTGGTTGGGGCGCCACGGGTGCCACGGCCGAAACCGACCCTGGCACGAGCGTCCAAGTGAGAGTCGCGAGCTGGTAGGCGATGGCAATGACGAACACTGCAACGACGCCGGGCTGAAGGTACCGAGTGATCGGCGCGAGCCACTGCTCCGGCGGTTGGTCTCTGAAGTCGGCGAGTCGCTTAGCGACATCCATTGCGAGTGCTGGGACTCCGGGCGGGCGTAAGGCGTGGTCAGCCATCATAGGGCAGGTCTCCGATGCCTAACAAGTCACTGAATTTGCTAAAACTGTCGACGCCGACAACATCCGGTCGCGGGTCTAGGAGTCAGCTATTCCACGATGAGTTGCTTCGGGTTCAATTGACCGCCGCTGACCGATAGAATTCCCGACGCATGTCACACGATTCGGAAAAAGGCGATCGCGACGAGCACGGACTGGCGACGGCCGAGGCGAAGCCGCGTCTCAAGCGGCCGCCGCTCTATCGTGTGATCTTGCTCAACGATGACTACACGCCGATGGAGTTTGTCGTCGAAGTGTTACAGAAGATCTTTTCATTGGACCGGACGACGGCCACACGGATCATGCTCGAGGTGCACACGAAGGGTAAGGGCGTCTGCGGCGTTTACACTTTCGAGATCGCGGAGACCAAGGTCGCGCAGGTCACGGGGTTGGCACAACAGCACCAGCATCCGCTACTCTGCACCATGGAAGAAACCTAAATGCTATCGAGCGAACTCGAATATTGTCTCAACGACGCGTTCCAACGAGCACGCGAGGAACGGCACGAGTTCATCACCGTGGAGCACTTGCTGCTCGCGTTGCTCGATACGCCGACGGTCATCGAGACCCTGAAAGCGTGCGGCACGGATCTCGCGCGGCTGCGCCGCGAGCTCAAGGAGTTCATCGAGGGCTCGACGCCGCGCTTGCGCGGCGAGGACGACGAGACCACGGAGGTTCAACCGACGCTGGGGTTCCAGCGCGTGCTGCAGCGCGCGGTGTTCCACGTGCAGTCGAGCGGCCGCAAAGAGGTCACGCCCGTCAACGTGCTGGTCGCCATCTTCAGCGAGAAGCAGTCGCAGGCCGTCTACCTGCTCGGCCTGCAAGACGTTACCCGGCTCGACGTGGTCAATTTCATTTCGCACGGCGTGCCGAAGGTCCAAGAGAGCAGTAAAGCCGAGCCGGAGGAGGGCACCGTCGAGGGTGAGCGCGCGGCCGAGGCCAATCCGCTCGAGCGCTTCACGACCAATCTCAATGCGCTCGCCGAGGCCGGCAAGATCGATCCGTTGATCGGCCGGCAGCTCGAGATCGAGCGCACGATTCAGATCCTCTGCCGGCGCCGCAAGAACAACCCGCTGTTCGTGGGCGAGGCCGGCGTCGGCAAGACCGCGCTCGCCGAAGGTTTGGCGCGCCTCATCGTCGAGGGCAGCGTTCCCGAGGTCCTCCGCCATTGCACGATCTATGCGCTCGACATGGGCTCGCTGATAGCGGGCACGAAGTACCGCGGCGATTTCGAGAAGCGTCTCAAGGGCGTCGTCGCCGGCCTCAAGAAGAAGCCGGGCGCCATCCTGTTCATCGACGAGATTCACACGGTCATCGGTGCGGGCGCCGCCTCGGGCGGCGTCATGGATGCCTCGAACCTCATCAAGCCGCTGCTCGCGAACGGCGAGCTACGCTGCATCGGCTCGACGACCTACACCGAATTCCGCGGCATCTTCGAGAAGGACCACGCGCTCGCGCGACGCTTCCAGAAAATCGACGTGACCGAGCCGTCGGTGGCCGAGACGATCGAGATCCTGCGCGGGCTCAAGAGCCGGTTCGAGGAGCACCACGACGTCGAGTACTCGGACGAAGCCCTGCGCGCGGCGGCCGAGCTTTCCGCGAAGCACATCAACGACCGCCACTTGCCCGACAAGGCCATCGACGTCATCGATGAGGCTGGCGCGAACTGCCGCTTGCAGCCCGAGAGCACACGACCGCGCGTCGTCGATGTCACGCTCATTCAGTCGATCGTCGCCAAGATCGCGCGCATTCCGCCGAAGAACGTCTCGGCTTCGGATCGCGACGTACTGCGCAACATCGAGCGCGATTTGAAGCTCGTCATCTTCGGCCAAGATCGTGCGATCACGGCGCTTGCTGCGGCCATCAAGATGGCGCGCTCGGGCTTGAACGACGAGCGGCGTCCGGTCGGGTCGTTCTTGTTCTCGGGCCCCACAGGCGTTGGTAAGACGGAAGTCACGCGCCAGCTCGCGCTGACGCTCGGCGTCGAGCTCGTGCGCTTCGACATGTCGGAGTACATGGAGAGGCACACGGTGTCGCGGCTCATCGGCGCGCCGCCCGGGTACGTCGGTTTCGATCAAGGCGGTCTCTTGACCGAGGCCATCGCCAAGAATCCGCACTGCGTGGTCTTGTTCGACGAGATCGAGAAGGCGCATCCCGAGGTGTTCAACCTGCTGCTGCAGGTCATGGACCACGGCACATTGACCGACAACAACGGTCGCAAGGCCGACTTCCGCAACGTCACGATCGTCCTGACGACCAACGCCGGCGCGCAGGAGATGAGCCGCACCTCTGTCGGCTTCACGACTCAGGACAACTCGACCGACGGCATGGAAGTGTTGAAGAGGCTGTTCTCGCCCGAGTTCCGCAACCGCTTGGACGCGATCATCCAGTTCGATTCTCTCGATGAGCAATCGATCGCGCGCGTGGTCGACAAGCTCATCGTCGAGCTCGAGGCGCAGCTCGACAAGAACGACGTCACGATCGAGCTCGAGCCCGCGGCGCGCGACTGGGTCGCGGCGCGCGGCTACGACACGAAGATGGGCGCGCGGCCGATGGCGCGGGTCATCCAAGAGCACATCAAACGACCGCTCGCCGAGGAGCTGTTGTTCGGCAAGCTCGCGGCCGGAGGCCACGTGCGCGTCGAAGTGACCGCCGACGGGGAAGGCCTTTCCCTGACCGTCGAGCCGCTCAAGCGCGAGCTCGAGGATTTGCGCGGCAAGACCGATGAGCGCGAGCTCGCCGAGCATCGCGACAACCGCGAACGTTGAGCGCGGCTAGCGCGCGCGGTAGACGATGCGACCTTTCGTGAGATCGTAGGGCGTGAGCTCTACGGTCACGGCGTCGCCTTTCAAGATTCGGATGTAGTGCTTACGCATCTTGCCGGAGATGTGCGCGGTCACGACGTGGCCGTTCTCGAGCTCCACGCGAAAGGTTGTGTTCGGCAGTGTTTCCACTACCGTGCCTTCCATTTGAATCGCTTCTTCTTTCGCCATTCAGCAAATTAGCTCGGGAACCCGCGCGGCGCGCATTGTTGCACAAGCGGAGCGAGAGCGGCAAACCGCTGATTTTAGGGCGAATGCCAGTCCTGCGGCGACACCGGCGGGCGACAGAACTTGGCGACGTGCTTTAGGAATTCGGCGCGAGGAACGTCTACGGCGCCGAGGCTCGTCGTGTGCGCCGACGCGATTTGGCAATCGATGAGCTCGACGCCGCGTGCGCTCAGGTATTCGACGGCGCGCACGAGCGCAACCTTCGAAGCGTCCGTCGCGCGCGTGAACATCGACTCGCCGAAGAACATGCGGCCGATCGCCACACCGTAGAGTCCGCCGACGAGCGCGCCGTCGCGCCAGCTTTCGAACGAGTGCGCCCAGCCGAGCGCGTTCAGTCGCGCGTACGCGGCCGCCATCTCGCGCGTGATCCAAGTGCCGCCGCCGTAGTGTCTCGGCTCGGCGCAGCCTGCGACCACGTCGGCAAACGCGGCATTCACGCGAAACTCGAAGCCACGCGATGCGACCGAGCGGCGCAGGCTGCGCGAAATCTTGAGGTCGCCAGGCCAGAGCACCGCGCGCGGATCCGGGCACCACCAGAGGATGGGTTGCCCTTCCTGGTACCAAGGAAAAATGCCGCGTGAGTACGCGGCTAGCAACCGTTCGGGTGCCAAATCGCCGCCCGCGGCGAGCAACCCGTTGGGCTCGGTCAGGGCTTCGCTCGGCGGCGGAAAGGCGTCCGCGCGTTGCGTCAAAGAGATCCAGCGCAGCGACCCCATGACGTTGACGCCGCGCCGCTCACACGCGCATGCCGGCCGGCGCATCGTTGCGATACGGCACGTGCTCATCGAGCTCGTCCATGTAGGCGTCGACGTGCCGAGCCTCGCGCACGAGAAACGCGCCGACGGCCGCATGAAAGTCCGCGTCGCGTAGCCAATGACACGACCACGTGGGCTGCGGCGTGAAGCCACGCGCGATCTTGTGCTCGCCTTGTGTGCCGGGCTCGAAGCGTTCGAGGCGCTCGCGAATACAGTAGTCGATGCCTTGGTAGTAGCACGTCTCGAAGTGCAGGCTATGGAAGTCCGCGAGACTGCCCCAGTAACGCCCGTAGAGCGCGGTGTTGCTGCGAAAGCAGATGGCTGCCGCGATCGGTGTGCCGTGGTGGCGCGCAAGGATCACGAGCAGGTTGCTCGGCATCGTCATCGCGATCTCGGCGAAGAACTCTCTGTTCAAGTACGGTTCGCGGCCACGGCGCAAGAACGTGCGCGAGTAGAACTCGATGATTGCGTCCCACTCGTGCGGCGTGGGCTCGTCGCCGCGCAGGTGCTCGAAGACGATCTCGGCTTCGGCGACGCGGCGGCGCTCGCGCTTGGCTTTCTTGCGTTTTTCCGCGCTGAAGCGCGCCAGGAACTCGTCGAAGTCACGATAACCGTCGTTGGCCCAATGGAATTGACAACTTTTGCGCGCGTGAAAGCCGGTGCTCGTGAGCAGTTGCTGCTCGGGCGTAAGCGGAAACAGCACGTGGATAGAGGAGGCGCCGATGTCGTCGGCGGCTGCGCGGGCCGCATCGAGTAGCGCCTTCGCGAGCTCCGGCGGTGCGCCGGCGCGCACGAGCAGCCGCGGGCCCGTGGCAGGCGTGAACGGGACCGCCGCCACGAGCTTCGGGTAGTAGCGCCGGCCCGCGCGCTCGTAGGCGGCGGCCCAGCCCCAATCGAAGACGAACTCGCCGTGCGAGTCGTACTTTATATAGAGAGGCATCGCAGCCGCGAGACCCACGTCGTCGCGAGCGACGATGAAGCACGGCTGCCATGCCGTGCCCGCGCCGACGCAGCCGCTGCGCTCGAGCGCCGTGAGGAACTCGTGCCGCAAGAACGGATAGTCGCCGGCCAAGGCGTTCCAGTCCGTCGCGTCGACGGCGGCCAGCGTGGACAGTCGCTCGAGCTTCAAGGCCATGCGGGCAGTGTGCCCGGTGTTTCCCACGAGCGTCGAGCCGACGCGGCTTCCGCGGCCGGGCTATGCGCGGGCCAAGGTATCAGTATAATCATTGGATTAAGTCAACTAACTGCCAAGCAACTTGAGAGTTAGAGCCAATACATCTTTCGGGACGTTGTTCGTCCCGCGTATCAAAGGTCTGCGCGAAGCAGCGTTCTGGGTCTTGGCCGGCTTGAGCGTCATCCTGCTGCTCGCGCTCTTGAGCTACAGCCCGACGGATCCCGCGTTCAGCGTCGCGGGCGGCGACGAGGCCGTCACGAACCGCATGGGCCCTGCCGGTGCGTGGTTCGCCGACATCGCATTCCTGTTGTTCGGCGCGTCGGCGTATCTGTTCCCGATTCTCGTGCTGATCACCGGCGTGTTCTTGTTCCGCGGCGAACAAGTGCCCGTGCGCGGCGCGATGATCTCACGCTCCGTGGGCTTCGTGCTCGCGATCGCGACGAGCTCGGGTCTCGCGACCTTGCACTTCTATTCGCCCGTGATGCGCGAGACGGCCGGCGGCATCCTTGGCCGCCTCGTGGGTCACGGCTTCGAATACGGCCTCGGCTTGCTCGGCACCACGGTGCTGCTGCTCGTGCTCTGGCTCGCGTCCGTGCAGCTCGCGACCGGCGTATCGTGGATTGCGATCATGGATGGCACGGGCCGCGCCGTGTACCGCCTGCTCGCGGCCGCTCACTCGTCGTTCGGCGAGGCGCGCCTCTGGTGGGAAGGGCGCCGCGCCAAGCAGCAGCGCAACGAGATCGTCAGCAAGGTCCGCTCGAAGGCGAAGACGCCGCCGCGCATCGAGCCTGTGCTCGACAAGATCGAGGTCAGCGCGCGCGCCACGGAGCGCCTCGAGCGCGAGCGCCAGGTGCCGATGTTCGAGCCGCCGGCGTCGAACGAGCTGCCGGCGCTCTCGCTTCTCGACAATCCACCGCCGAAAGAGGGCGGCTACTCGCCTGAAGCGCTCGAGGCCATGTCGCGGCTCGTCGAGCTCAAGCTCGCCGACTTCGGCGTCGAAGCCGAGGTCGTCGCCGTGCACCCCGGCCCCGTCGTCACACGTTTCGAGCTCAAGCCCGCGGCCGGGGTCAAGAGCAGCCAGATCAGCAATCTAGCGAAGGACTTGGCGCGTTCGCTCGCGACGGTCAGCGTCCGCGTCGTCGAGATCATCCCCGGCAAACCGTACGTAGGCCTCGAGATCCCGAACGAAGTGCGCGAGATCGTCGCGCTCGGCGAGATCGTGAAGTCGAACGCCTACGACGAGCTCAAGTCGCCGCTCACGCTCGCGCTCGGCAAGGACATCGGCGGCGCGCCGATGGTGGCCGATCTCGCGCGCATGCCGCACCTCTTGATCGCGGGCACGACGGGCTCCGGCAAATCCGTGGCGCTCAATGCGATGGTGTTGAGCCTGCTCTATAAGTCGACGCCCGAGCACGT
>DATFFV010000439.1:0-7552 GCA_035249885.1 Gammaproteobacteria bacterium
ACATACGCACTCTCCCCATTTGGTTGTCGTCATAAATCATCGAGAGGTTAACGCCGCAGCCTGAAGGCGAGCAACTCGCCCGCGTACTGCGCACCGCTGATGGCGACGACGAGATACTGCTCGCCGTCGTGCAGATACGTCATCGGCGAGCCGCTTTGCGGCGCCGGCATGTAGACCGCGCCGACCTCGCGGCCCGTGGCCTTATCGTACGCCCGCAGCATCGCGCCCAAGCCCTCGGGCGTCGTCGTGTACAACCGCTCGCCGGCGATGAGCAGCGTCTTCGTGACGAGCGTGCCCGGCGAGCCGGCCTGCCCCGTGCGCGGGAGGGTGAGCCCCGCGAGCAGCGGGTGGCTCTTGATGTCGTCGGGCGTCTCGCCGTGCGCGACCTGCCAGAGAATCTCGCCGCGCATCATGTCGATGGCGCTGATGCGGCCGTAGGGCGGCTTCAGGAGCGGCAGCCCCTGCACGCTCAACGCGAGCTTCGGCGCCCCCCGCGAAGGATCGCTCGGCGTCGCGGCACGGCGCTCCGTGGGCCGGAACTCGCTGCGCCCGCCGCCCGCGGCCGAGCCCGAGCCGCCCGTCGTGCGCGGCCCCGTGACGGCATTGCCTTCGATGAACGGCATCTCGGACTGGCCGGGATACGGCGGCACGACGGCTTTGCTCACGACCGTCGACCCCGAGGCGACGTAAAGAACGCTCGTTTCCGGATCGAACGACCCGCCTTGCCAGTTCGTGCCGCCCTCCTGGCTCGGCGCAAAGAGCGTGCCGAGCGGGCCGTCGATATGGCTCACGACGGGCGGCGTGAACAGCGGGCCCAGCTTGTGCCAGGCCACGATCTCGAGCGCTTCGCGGCGCAGCGCCGGCGTGAAGTCGATGAGGTCGTTCTCGGTCACGCCTTGACGATCGTAGGCCGGCGGCCTCGTCGGGAACGGCTGGGTCGGCGAGTACCATTCGCCGGGCACGTCGCCCTCCGGCACGGGCCGTTCCTCGATGGGCCACAGCGGCCGGCCCGTGACGCGATCGAACACGTAGAGGAACGCTTGCTTCGTCGGCTGCGCGACGGCTTTCACGGGCCGGCCATTGACGACCGTGTCGAACAGGATCGGCGCGCACGGGATGTCCATGTCCCAGATGCCGTGATGCACGAGCTGGTAGTGCCACTTGCGCTCGCCCGTGTTGAGGTCGACGGCAACGAGCGTCTCGCTGAACAGGTTGTCGCCGGGGCGCTCGCCGCCGTAGTAGTCGCCCGTCGCTTCCTCGACGGGCAGATAGACCATCTCGAGCTCCGGGTCCACGGAGATCTGCGCCCAGACGCCCGTGTTGCCCGTGTAGTCGTTCGAGTCTCGCAGCCAGCTCTCGGTGCCGAACTCGCCGCGCATCGGCACCGTGTGGAAAATCCAAAGGCGCTCGCCCGTGCGTGCGTCGAAGCCGCGCACGTAGCCCTTCGTCACGCGCGCGCTCGTGGGATTCGCTCCGGTCGGGTGCGCCGCGCCCACGATGATGACGTTCTTCGCGACGATCGGGGTCGCGTGCAAGCCGATCTCGTTGTCCAGCGGATCGAGGTTCTGATCGATGTTCTGCTTGAGATCGACGATGCCGTTCTCGCCGAAGCTCGCGACACGATCGCCGGTGCGCGCGTCGAGCGCGATGAGTCGATAACCCGGCGTCACATAGATGATGCGTTTGTCTTCACCGTTCTCCCAATACGCGAGCCCGCGGCCCGAGAGCTGGCGCGGCGCGACCTGGCCGCGCACGCCTTCGTCGAGCCTATGCATCCACAAGAGCTCGCCGTTGCCGGCATCGAGCGCGACGACGGCGCGCCGCGTGCCGGCCGTCGAGTAGACGACGCCGTCGACCATGAGGGGCGTCGACTGAAAGTTGAACTCGCGGTTGGGACCCAAGCTATCGGTCTTGAAGCGCCACGCGATTTCGAGGCGGTTGAAGTTGCCGGCGTCGATCTGATCGAGCGGCGCGTAGCGCGTGTGGCCGAGGTCGCCGCCGTAGGTGGGCCACTCGCCCGCCGGTGCCCCCCGTTGCGCCAGCGCCGGCGGCGTCGACGCCACCAGCAGAGCCCATGCAAACTTGGCGCACCCCACGCGCATCATTGGCCTCTTCGGCTCGCTTTTCTGAGCAGAGTATAGGCCGACGAGCCGCGTTCGGGGACTGCTCGGGGCGTCGGGAGCGCTCGAGCCGTGGGGAACCCGAGCGGGAGTCGCTAGCGAGTCTTCGCCTTGACGACCTTCGTAGACTTCCAGCGCTGCACGGCTTCTGCGAGCGTCAGCGACTTGCGCACGGGCGGGGCTACAGCAATCGGAACACCGCCGAGATAAGTCGGCGGCGCCGGTTTGGGCGCCGCCGCTGTAACGATCGCCGCGGGCGTTGCGGCAGGCACAGCGGACCCCGAGCGCTCGGCCTTACGCGCCGCGCGCTTCTCGTCCTTCGCCTTACGCTTGTTGAGCTTTGCGAGCTCGCGCTGGCGCTTCCCCTGTGTCTTGAAACCTGCCACTTAGTAACGCCGACCGTAGCCGCCGCCACCGCCGCCGCCGCCACCACCACCACGCGATTCGCGCGGCTTGGCTTCATTGACCTTGATCTGGCGGCCGTCGACCATCTTGCCGTTCATGGCTTGCGTCGCGGCCTGCGCCTCTTGATCGGTGCTCATCTCGATGAAACCGAAGCCTTTGCTTTGCCCGGTGTCGCGATCCGTGATCAAGCTGACGGAGTCCACCGTGCCGCTGGCCGCGAATGCCTCGCGCAGCGATTGCTCGGTAGCGGAATACGGCAAATTGCCGACGTAGAGTTTCCTGCCCATGGTTACCTCCTAAGGTAGCGTTCTCGCCGTCCAGAGGATGTGGGCACCATGCCCGCAGGCTCGTCAGAAGCGATAGGGAGCCCCGGCACTATAGGCGTTTGGGCGCTCGGGCGCCGAAATACTTGCGAAACCGAGCTGGCGCCTGGGTTTCAAGCGGGAGCGCTCGACGCCCCGCGGGGGGTTCTGCGCCGGCCGCTTGGGTCAATGAGTCATCGCGTACATTGCGACGTTGGCGCCGAGCCGCAGCGCCAGATTCACGAGCTCGCCGGGATAGCGCGGGTCGTCGGCCCACTGCCACGCGTCTTGCACGTCGTTGTTGTAGGCGATGAGCACCATGAGGCGGCCCTCGTCGTCCTCGACGCCGCGCCACCGCGGGGGGCCGCGGCCCATGCGGCCGCCCCAGAACACCTCGTTCGCGTTCGGGATGGCGACCTTCGTCATCTCCGGCAAATCGAACACGGTATGAAAGATCGGATGATCGTCCGTCATATCGATGATCGGCCGATCCGGAAACACGCGCTTCAAGCTCTCTTCGAACACCACGTAGTTGCGCTCGCCGAAGAAGCTGTCGCAAAAGATAAAGCCGCCGCGCAACAAGTGCTCGCGGAGTTTCGCGGCCTGCTCGTCGGTGAGCTCCCACGAGCCCGCGAGCCCGGCGATGAGAAACGGCCAATAATGCGCGTCGTCGCCGTCCTCGAGATTCACGGGCTGCTCGACGGCGCGCACGTTCGTGCGCGTGAAGCGCCGCAACATCTGCACGAGCGCGCGATCGCCCTTGGGGTAATCGTCGGTCCATCCCGTGCCGCCACGGCGCCAGTCGCCGCCGAAGCGGCTGTCGGGGTACATCAAGTGACCGATCACGAGCTCGCCGGGCACTTCAAAGTCCGGCGGCAGCGGCGCCTCGGCGACGTCGCCTTCGAAGCTCGGATAGACGCGAAATTCGCGCTGCGCCGCGGCCGGCGCCGTGACGGCGAGCGCGCCGGCGAACACCAGTGCACGAACGAAGGTCGACGAGCTGCGAGGGGTCGCGGTCACGTGCACACGATACACGCAGCGCGGACGCCCGAGCCACAGCGCACTGTTACGGGGTAACCTAACGGTGGCCGAAGCGCCGAACGCAATGCTCGAAGCCATTCAAAACTCAGCGTTGTCGCAGCTGCTGACGAGCGAGCGCTGGGCCATCACGGCGAACAGCAAGCAGATCCTCGAGACGCTGCACTTCATCGCGTTCGCGCTGCAGATCGGCGCGGTCATGGTCATCTCCGTGCGCCTCTTGGGTCTAGGCCGCAACGTGTCGATTTCAGCTCTAAGCCGCGCGGCATTTTGGACTGCCTGGCCGGGGTTCGCCGCGGTCTTCGTGACCGGCGCGCTCCAGTTCGTGCCCATCGCGACCGAGGTTTTCTATCGGCCGTCGTTCCGCGCCAAGATCGCCCTCGTGGTCGTGGCGCTTGCGACGCTCGTCTGGCTGCAGGTGCAGGTTCCGCGCAAAGCATCGGCCTGGGACGCCGGAGAAGCGGTCCCCGTCTCCACGCAGGTGTTGGCTGGCCTCTCGCTCGCGTTGTGGCCGACGGTCATCGTAGTCGCCCGCCTCATGTATGCCTTCGTGCAGATGGCAAGCCCGTAGGTGCAGTCATGTTCGCGGACGATTCGACCTACGCTGCATTCTGGCTGGACCTCGCACGCAGCGATCTCGCCACGTGGATGCAGTTGACTCCGTATGCCTACGCGACGGCCGAGGGCATTCACCTCGTCGGCGTAGCGTTCTTTTTCGGCTCGATATTCTTGCTCGACCTGCGCCTGCTCGGCCTGATGCCGCAGGTGCTCGCGGGACCGGCCGGCCGCTTCCTGTTGCGCATCTCGGCGCCGGCGTTCTTGTTGCTGGCGGTCAGCGGCGCCTTGCTGTTCGTTCCGTCCGCCGATCGCTACGCCGTGAGCCCCATCTTCTTCATCAAGGTGGGTGCGATCACCGTCGGCGGCCTGAACGCGTTGGCCTTCCACGTCGCGGCGTGGCGGCGAGTCGAGGTGTGGGGCCAGCGAGCGCGGACTCCGTGGACGGCGCGCACAGCCGCGGCCGTCTCGATCCTCGTGTGGATCACCGTGATCGCACTCGGCCGGTGGATGGGATATGAACGGCGCGACCCGCCGGCGGCCGAGCTCGAGCTACCGTTCGCCGCTTACTCGGGCAGCGTCACGCCGGACCCGCCGAGCTCGGATGGGAAGTCCTTGAGCTTCGGCAGCCCGTCCTTCATCCCCAGCACGGTCTCGGCATAGTTGACGTGGACCCCGGGCTTGAACGCGACGGTCGGAATCGTCGCCGCATAGACATCGGTGAGGCCCCACGCGGGGTGGTCCGTCAGCAGATGCCCACCGCACTTCGTGCACCACTGCCGCTCGCTGTTGGCGCTTTTCTTGAAGCGGCCGATGAGCTGCGCGCCTTTCGTCACTTTGACGTTCGCGGGCTTCCACAACGTGAACGCATTCACGGGCCCGGCCGACCAGGAGCGGCACGAGCTGCAGTGACAGTAGCCCATCGCTTCCGGAGCGCCCGAAACCTCGAGCGCCACGGCGCCGCAGAAACAAGCACCGGCATGTTTGGCTGTCATGTCGTTCTCCCTCAAACCCCTGAAGTCCCTAGGCTGCGCTGACCGCCGTTCAGAGTGCCTTGTTGAAGCTGGCGCGGTAATGGATGCCCTGGTCCTGAAGCGAGCTCGACGAGTTGTCGAGCCCCTTGAGCGACTTGCCCAGGTAAAGCTCGAAGTGAAACGCTGGGATCGGATCCCAGAGCACGCCGAACCCCGCGCTCGCAAGGCGCGCCGTGCCCGAGGTCGCGAACGTGTCCTCCTCATCCCGAGCGGCGCCGTAATCGGCGAACACCGCCACGTGGACGTTCCCTCGCGCCCTACCGGAGTCGTCGAGGGCGACGGGCAGCTGATACTCGATCGACGCGAGCAATGCGTTATCGCGAACGAACTGGCTCTCTCGGTAGCCGCGCACGCTGTACCTTCCGCCGACGGGCAGCTTGTACATCGCCAACAGCGGGTCGCGGGCTAGCTGCACGACACCGCGAACCAGCACACGGCGGCTGCCCGTCAGCGTCTGGAGGAACTGGAATTGGCCTGTGAGCGCCATGGACTCGGAATCAGGTCCGACCGAATTCAGTGTGGCATCGAGCGCATCGACTCCGATGTGCAGCGTGCCCCGCGCTGCCCAAGCGCGGCTCGGCTCGCGGCGGCTCCATTCGAGCCCGGCGAGGACGGCGCTGCCTTGCGCCCGGCCGTCGACATCGCCCGGGGAAAACGAGAACGGCATCTCGAGGAGCGTGCTCTCGCTGTGCCTGTGCTCGAAGCCGAGCATGCCGACGAGCGTATCGGTGTTGCTCGTTCTGAACGGATAGCTCGCGGCAAAACGCAGCGATTCCAGCCGACTCTCTATGTTGATGGACCTGAATGGCTGTTCGACGATATCGGCCGCCTGCTCGGTCCTGACGACTTCGAGCGCCACGCCACGGGCCGTGAGCGGCACACGGTAGCTCAAGACGTTGTCCACCACTCCATCGGTGAAACCGAACCCCCCTGAAAGGATGTCGCCGTTGCCAATGAGGCCGCGGTAGGTGATGGCAACGTTGCCGCGGTGCTCGCCAACGCTCGCCGACCGATCGTTGCCTCCCGTGACCTCGAGCTCGAGAGGCCGACGTTCCGTCAGTCCCAAGCGCAAATAGTTTTGCCCAGGTGCCGCGCCGGGAAGCAGTTGCGCGTTGATCCGCGCGATGAGCGGATCCTGCCTGATGCGCTCGAGGCTCGCTTGGAGGTCGGCGATGTCGAGAGGCTCGTTCACGAACCGCTCGATTCGCTTCGCGATCGCCTGCGCACGGAACCGCCGGTTGCCTTGGACCACGATTTCCGTGAGTTGTCCCTCTATGGCTTGGAATACCACCACACCACCGGTCACGCGCTGATCCGGCATGACGACGCCCGAGCTCACGTAGCCACGATCGACGTAGGCGCGCGAGAGCGTATGGCGCAGCTCGTGCAGCTCTTCGAAAGAGACGGAGCGATTCTCGTAAGGCGCCGTCAGCGCCGCGACCTCGGCGGCGGTGAGGACCGTGTTGCCCTCGAGCTCGATGCGCTCGACCGCGATGGCGTCGAGGAGCGCAATCGAGCGCGACGCCTGCAACGCAGCGTCGTCGCTCGGCGGCACCGGGACCTGGCCAAGCACGGCTCGAGCGAACAACAGCGAGGCCGCGCAGCAACGCAGCGCTCGGCGCGTTGTCTGGTTGCTAGTCCCCACGGGCGCCTCGATAGCAGTTCTCGAGAGTGGCGGCTCCCGCGTCACTCGCCGACGCACGCAGCGGCTCAGCGATTCGCTCGACACCTGCGTCGACGGACTCGAATGGAGTCGGCACGAAGCGGTTCGGTGCCGCGGCACGAATCGGTTCGACGGTGAGCGAGCTGCGCTCCGCATACAGCGCGGGAACACAGCGCTGCGACACTAGTGCGCTGACGCCTACAACCGGGGGGGCCATTGGCAGTAGCTCGCCGGTAACCTCGTGCGGGGAGTCGATCGCTATCACACCATCGAGCCCGAGGGTCGAAGACGCATCGATGGTCGTGGCCGTGTCCAGCACGAACGTGCCCGCGCGAATGGCCACGTTGCCGCCGTTGCCGGCGTTCGCGCTCGCGAGAACGCTGCCCCCGCGCACGACGACGAACTCGGGATCGATGCTCACGTTGCCGCCCGAGT
>DATFFV010000440.1:0-12455 GCA_035249885.1 Gammaproteobacteria bacterium
GAACGCGCCGATACCCGTCTCGAACAGCACCGTGCGCCCTGCGAGATCCTCGACGAGCAGGCAGCGGCATGCGAACTCGAGGCGGTTCTCTGCGTCAGGCGTCAGCCACTGCCCCCATAGATTGCGCGGCACGTTGCCGAACATCGCGCCGCCGTCGAGGCGCTGGCGATTGCCTTCAACCGACGACAGCCGCATCGGGCACCTCGTCGAGCGCGGCGCTCGCCGCGCCGAACTGGAGCTCCGCGAGCCGCGCGTAGAGCGGGCTCGCCGCGAGCAGCTGCGTGTGCGTGCCGCTCGCGACGATCCGGCCGTGATTGATCACGACGATGCGATCGGCCTTCTGCACCGTCGCGAGCCGGTGCGCGATGATGATCGTCGTGCGCCGCTCCATGAGCTTCTCGAGCGCGAGCTGCACGAGCCGCTCGCTCTCGGCGTCGAGCGAGCTCGTGGCTTCGTCGAGCAGCAGGATCGGCGGATCCTTGAGGATCGCGCGCGCGATCGCGATACGCTGGCGTTGCCCGCCCGAGAGCCGCAGGCCGCGCTCGCCGAGGAACGTGTCGTAGCCCTGCGGCAAGCGCCGCAGGAACTCGTCGGCCTCGGCCGCGCGGGCCGCGGCCTCGATCTCGGCATCGGTCGCCTCGGGCCGGCCGTAGCGAATGTTCTCGCGCGCCGAGGCGCCGAACAGCACGGTGTCCTGCGGCACGAGACCGATGAGCCGCCGCACCTGCTCGGGGTCCGCGCGCGCGACGTCGACGCCGTCGACGAGCACGCGCCACTCGCTCGGATCGTAGAACCGCAACAGGAGTTGAAACGTCGTGCTCTTGCCCGCGCCCGACGGGCCCACGAAAGCGACGGTCTCGCCGGGCGCGACGCTTACGGTGAACCCGTCGAGCGCGGCGGTCTCGGGACGCGAGGGGTAGCGGAATCGCACGTGGTCGAACTCGATGCTGCCGCGGCCGGGCGACGGCAAGGCGACCGGCGCCGACGGCGCCTTGATCGTGGGCTCGGCAGTGGCGAGCTCGACGAGCCGCTCCATGGCGCCGGCCGCGCGCTGCACTTCGCCCCACATTTCGGACAGCGACGCTGCGGAAATGCCCATGTAGCCCGCGTAGAGCAGGAACTGACTGAGCTCCCCGAACGTGAGCGCGCCGGCGAGCACACGATGCGCGCCGATCCAGAGCACGAGCGTGATCGAGCCGAACACGAGCGTCGTCGCGAGCGCCGTGAGCCAGCCGCGAATGCGGATGCGCCGCACGGCCACGTCGAACGAATGCGCGACGGCGTCGCGAAACCGCCGGGTGTGCAGCCCTTCCAGATTGAACGCCTGCACCGTCTGCACGGCATTGATCGTCTCGCCGGCGAGCGCGCTCGCGTCTGCCACGCGGTCCTGCGAATCGCGCGAGAGCCGCCGCACGCGCCGGCCGAGCATGATTAACGGCCCGACGATCAGCGGCATGAGCACGACGATCATGAGCGTGAGCACCGGGCTCGTCGCCACGAGCAGGATCAGCGAACCGAGCAGCGTGATGGCCGAGCGCAACGTGATCGAGATGCCGACGCCCGAGATCGACTGCACGAGCGTCGTGTCGGCCGTGAGCCGCGACAGAACCTCGCCCGTGCGCGTCACCTCGAAGAACGTCGGGTCCATGCGGATGACCTTGGCGTAGACGGCGTTGCGCACGTCGGCGACCACGCGCTCGCCGAGCCACGACACGAGGTAGAACCGCAGCGCCGCAAAGGCGCCGAAGATCACGGCCGCCGCGAGAAACAGCACGAAATAGCGATTGATCGTGGCCGCGTCGCGCACGGCGAGCCCGTCGTCGATGAGGAAGCGCAGCGCCACGGGCAGCGAGAGCTGCGCCGCCGCCGCGACGAGCAAGGCTCCGAGCGCGACGGCAAGGATGCGCCAATGCGGCAGTAGAAACGGCAGCAGCGCACGCAGCGGCGCGAGCGACTTGCCCTTGGGGCGGTCCGGAGGAACGTAGGCCATCGCGCCAGCCTAGCGGCCGCGCGCGCGGCGTCAACCGTTATCGAGCCGGCGCGCCGTAGCGCGCGCCGCCCTATACTGCGCGGCGATTAGGTATCCACGAGCGGAAGCACATGCGCAACATCGGCCTGACGATCTTGCTCCTTGGCCTCAGCAACATCTTCATGACGTTCGCGTGGTACGCGCACCTCAAAGAACTCAATCAACGGCCGTGGATCGTCGCGGCCCTCATAAGCTGGGGCATCGCCTTCTTCGAGTACATGCTGCAGGTGCCGGGCAACCGCATCGGCTACACGGAGCTGTCGATCGGGCAGCTCAAGCTCATCCAAGAGGTCATCACGCTCGTGGTGTTCGTGCCGTTCGCGGTCTACTACCTCAAGGAGCCGCTCAAGCTCGACTATCTTTGGGCTGCGCTCTGCATCCTCGGCGCCGTGTATTTCGTGTTTCGCAGCCGGCTCGCGGGGGCGTGAAAGGCACGTGACCCACCGCGAAGCCGCAGTGGGTCACGCGCAGCCCTCAGCGCACGACGTCGAAGTGGGCCATCATTCCTGAGGCGTGGTGCTCGAGAATGTGGCAGTGATACATCCAGCTGCCAGGCCGGTCGTCCGGCATCCACGCAATACGGGTAGTGCTCTTCGGCGGCAGGTTCACGACGTCTTCCCACGAACGCCACGCCGGGGGTTTCCCGTTCACTGCTAGCACCTGAAAGAAGTACCCGTGAAGATGAAACGGGTGATCCATCAACGTCGAGTTCACGACGTCCCAAACCTGGAGCTCGCCGATTTTCACCGGGTCATCGACGTCATGTCGTTCGCCGTTGACCACAAAATCCATGCCGCGACGCAGGCTGTACTTGATACCGAAATCGACGGTCCGGTTGGGCGTCGCCGAGCTCGATGCTAGCGCGTCGATGACTCTCAGGCGCTCGGGCAACACGGCAGCCGAAGGCTCCGCCGCACCGACGCGCAGAGTCGCGAACCGCTCATCCTTTCTCCGCTTGATGGTGGTGCGCCAATAGCGCAGCGCTTCCACGCCGATCTCCTGCCCCTCGGCGAAAGGCCCAACTGCGATGTCGGCGCGATCGCCGGGCGCCAGCAGCACGTCCTCTACGGTGACGGGCGCCTCGAGCAACCCGCCGTCGGTGCCAAGAAGGCGAAACGGAACGCCACCGATCGAGAGCCGCACGTAGCGCGCGCTCGACGCATTCACGACACGCCACCGCTCGATCTGGCCTGCGGCGATACTCAGTGTGGGCTCGACCTTGCCATTCACGAGCCGTGCGTCGCCCTCGCGGCCGTCGTGCCATTGCACGAAGCCCCCGAATTTCGCTATCCGGCCCTTCCGGTCGAGCTTGACGTCGTCGAACACCAGCACCTGCTCGCGGTCGAGCACCGGCTCGCCTTCGCCGCGGACGATCAACGCGCCGTACAGTCCACGCTCGAGCTGCACAGTTTCGTTCGCGTGCGGGTGATACCAGAAAGTACCGGCGTCGAGGAGCTTGAACCGATAGGTGAACGATTCGCCCGGTTGCACGAGCCGCTGCACCATTTCCGTTCCGTCCATCGAGGCGGGTAGACGCAGTCCGTGCCAATGGATGGCCGTGGACTCCGGCAAGCGATTCGTCAGACGCACTTCGAGCACGTCGCCAACCCGGCCTTCGATCGCGGGTCCGGGAACCTGGCCATTGAACGCCCAGGCCTGGATCGTCGCTCCGGGAGCAATCGACCACTCGGCTTCGCGCGCTTCGAGCTCGACGGCCACAACCCTTCTGCCTGGGTCGGGCTGCGCACCTTGATAGGCTTTGGCGTACAAGTCCTCGGCGGCGGCGGGCGGCTCGTGGACGAACGAACCCCCGTGCGAGTGGACGTGGGCGGAGTGAGCATGAGCGGAGTGATCGTGCGAGATTCGATGTTGGGCTGACATGGACGTCTCCTGCTATTTGAGGGGTTCGGAATGCGCGATGGGCAAACTCTAAACCGCGCTCGTTGGCCGGACTTGAACGAAAGGGCTAAGCTAATAAAGGTCGACCTCGCGGTGGTCTGATGCCCAAACTCGGTCGCGGTCGCATCTTGATCTGGGAAGGCGGCAGCCTGTGGATCATGGAGGCCATGTCGCCCGATCGGCAGCGCGCTCGGCTCAACGAGGTCCATTCTCACCACGCCGTCCAGGTAACCCTCGCGCTCGACGGCGACTTCGAGTTCGAGAGCGGCGCCCATCGCGTCGGGGGCGACGTCGTCGCTGTGGCGCCGGACGCACCGCACGCCTTCAACGCGCGCGGCTTGTTCGCGCACGTGTACATCGAGCCCGAATGCCGCGCCGGCCGCGCGACAGCGAACAAGCTCTTCGAAGCAAACCAGCCACTAGCGCACGTTACCGGGATTGACCTCGACGACCTCGCAGCGGACCTGGTGGCTGCTTTCAGCCGGCGGCGTCGGGATGATCGGGAGTTGACCGATATAGGACGCCGGGTGATCCAACGGCTGGCTGGTGGAACGAGCGCGCCCGACCCCGACGCTCGCGTCCGCAAGATAGTGGCTTGGGCGCAGGCGCAGCTCGACAACCCAGTTGGCCTGACGGACGCGGCGGACTTGGTCGGGTTGTCGAAAGCCCGCGTTCGGCATCTCTTCGTTGAGCAGACGGGGTTACCGTTTCGAACCTACCTCTTATGGCTGCGCCTGATGAGAGGGCTCGAAGCGTTTGCAGGCGGAGCGTCGTTGACCGACGCTGCGCACGACGCAGGCTTCGCGGACTCCGCGCATTTCAGCCGCACCTTTCGCCGCATGTTCGGGACGACGGCTGCGGCGCTGGAGGTGAAGTAGCGGAGCTGCGCGGCCTGGGCTGCACGACGCTGTCGGTCGGACAACTGAAGCTCGACTATCCTTGGGCTCCGCTGTACATCGTCGGTGCGTGTATTTCGTGTCCGGCTCGCCGGGGCGTGATCGAGCGAGCCTACTCTGCCTTCAGCGTCTCCACGGGATCGATCGCCGACGCGCGCCGCGCCGGTAGGTAGCTCGCCAGCGCCGCGGCGGCGAGAATGACTCCGACCGCCACCGCATAGGTCACGACATCCGTCGACTCGATTCCGAACAGCAACGAAGACATGAGGCGCGTCAGCGCGAGCGCGGCCACGAGCCCGATCGCGAGGCCTACCGAGCTGAGCGCGAGACCTTGTCGCAGAAACATCTTCCGCACCTGCCGCCGTCGCGCCCCGAGCGCCATCCGGATCCCGATCTCGCGTTGCCGTTGCGCGACGACGTAGGCGATGACGCCATAGATCCCGACGATCCCGAGCGCGAGCGCCATCGAGCTCGCGATTCCCAGCATGACGAGCGCGAACGACGTTCGCGCGAGCGAGCCCGCGTAGAGGTCTTGCATCGTGCGCTCGAGCGCGACGGGAGCATCTTTGTTGACCGACCAGATCGCCTCCCGGATCTCGGTGAGGAAGGCCGCCGTGGCCGTACGGTCGCTGCGGATCACGTACGCCATGGCCGGGTATCCGAACGCCGCGTTACCGAACGCGTTCTCCATGAGCGCCGGCCAGTACACGATGCTCGGCGATTCCTGGTACAGGGCGTCCTCCTTGACGCTCTCCACCACCCCGATGACCTCGCGCCAATCGTCGCTGTCGACCGGTGTTCGAATGCGTTTGCCGAGCGCGGCCGCGGGCTCGCCGCCGAGCTCACGCGCGAAATCCTCCGAGATCAGCGCGACGCGGCCGCCGGCTTCGATGTCGGCCCATGTGATGTCGCGTCCCGCGATGATCCGCGTGCCCATCACTTCGAGGTAACCCGGCGAGACGATCTTCATTCTGCGCGGCGGCGGCGCGTCTCCAGCCGTGGGCGGTCGCCCTTCGACGGTCACCGGCGCATTGTTGACGAACGGCCCTCCCTCCATCGGCAGCACGTTCACAAAGCCCGCGGCCTCGACGCCCGGCAGTGCCTCAATCGCGTCGAGGATCTCGTGCTGCACGGGTACGTAACGCGTCGCGTCGCGGATGACCTCGTTCGGCGCCCAAGTGCGCACGGTCTGAATGGTCGCCGCCTCCGCGAACCCCGGATGGACGTCGCGCAGCGCCTGAAACGTTCGGACCATGAGCACCGCGCTGACCACGAGCACGAGCGCCAGCGCCACCTGCACGATGACGAGCGCGTTGCGCGTAGCGCTGCGCTGGCGGTTCGCGCTCGAGCCGCGCACGCCGCCGAACGCGGACATGTCCAGGCTCAGTGCATGCTTGAACGCCGTGATCCCGCCGAACCCGAGCGTGGACGCGAGCGCAACGGCCACCGTGAACACGAGCACGGGCGGATGAATGGCGATCTCCTCGAGCCGCGGCAGTTCGCTGGGACCTATTGCCACGAGCGCTTGCAACCCACCGTAGGCGAGCACCAATCCGAGCGCGCCGCCGATGGCGCCGATCACGAGGCTTTCGACGAGCAGCTCCCGCGCGATGCGTGCTGGCACGGCGCCGAGCGCGGCACGCACGGCGAGCTCGGGCCGCCGCGCGTCGGCGCGCACGAGCATGAGATTCGCGATGTTCGCGCACGCGACGAGCAGCACGGCGCCGATCGCGCCCATGAGCACCCAGAGCGCGCTCGCAATGGCGCCGACCATGTCGTCCTTGAGCGGCCGCGCGACGGGCGTGATGCGCCAGTTCTCGATCGCTTCGCGCGTCACGCTGGACCCTTGCGCGATCGGCCACGCGTCGAGCCAGATGGGCAGCATGCGCTGCAGGTCGGCGCTGGCCTCGGCCGGCGTGACGCCGGGCTTGAGCCGCGCGAGGCCGTCAAAACCGTTGAAGCCGCCAATGGCGAGCCGGGCGGGATCCAGCCGCAGCGCGACCATGATCTCGAACGGCGGCGACATATCGAGGAACCGGAAATCGGGCGGCATGATGCCGACGACTTGCGCCGGCTGTCCGTTGATCTCAAGCGCGCGTCCGAGCGCCGCCTCGCCGCCGAAGCGACTTTGCGCGAACGCATGCGAGAGGATGACCGGGGCCGGGCCTTCCGCCGCGGGGGTGTGCTCGGCTTCGCTGAACCAGCGTCCGTGCTGCGGCTGCACGCCGAGCGCCTGAAGCAGGCCGTGCGTAATCCGCAGCGAGCGCACGCGGTCGGTTCCGTCGGCGCGCGTCAGCGTCTCGCCGCCGTCCGACCAGAAGCCAACTTCGGCGAACCTCCGGTTCTCGTCGCGGTAGGTGAAGTACATCGTCGGCGACGGCTGGAGATCGGTACCGAGAGCAACCGCGCTGTGCCGGATCCGCACAAGCTCGTCCGAGCTCGGATACGGCAACGGCTTCAAGAGCACCGAATAGACGACACTGAAAATCGCCGTAGTCGCGCCGATGCCGAGCGCCAGCGTGAGCACCGCGGCGAACGTGAACGCGGGGCGCCGCGGCAGCGCGCGCAGCGCGTGGCGCAGATCCCGCCCGACGGAATCGACGAAATCGATGACGCTCATGGCACAGCCTCCCGGACAACTCGTCGAGATAGCCGCTTAGGTGCAACAAGCCTGCCAAGTATCGGGACGCGCCTAACTCGTTGATTTAGAGCGGCTGCGCCGTCCCGTTCCCGAGTCAGGGCCTCGAGTCGTGTCCCGAATCCGCGCAGCGTGTCCCGCGCGCGGGACGGCCGACCGGGCATGCTGCCCTACATCGGCGAAGTCCGACAGCGCGAGGCAAACAATCCGGTAGCTGCGTTGAGGTCCAAGTCCGCCACGAGCAAGCCCTCTTGTCCGTAAGGTTGAAAGCACTGCAACGTACCGTCCGGGCGCGCGACCGCCGACGTGGTCCCGGAACCTTCGCTCGCGCAGTTCACGGACGCGAAGTAGCAGGTGTTCTCTGCCGCACGACACAACATCGCCTTCTCGTGGAAGGTGTTGGCGGGATCGGCGAATGTCACAGGCCGATAGCTCCCCGGCTCGGCGACGTGCGCGTGTGGGTGAAACACGACGTGCGCCCCTCGACGCACAGCCCACCGCACGGTTTCCGGATACCTCCACCCTTCGTGGCATATCACCACACCGAAAGTCAGCGGGCCGGCGGTGAAGACCCGTCGTTCGGTCGCGAGCGCGGGATAGATGACTTCTTCCGAGGGATCGATCTGTCCCTTGTCTTGCCACCCCGCGATCGTGCCGTCCGGATTGATCACGCAAGCGGTGATCTGCAAGCCGCGGTCGGTCACGCGCTCCGTGCCCAGAATGACCGTGATGCCGGCAGTGCGAGCGGCATCTGCCACATCGGCCCACGCCCGTTCGAGGAACGCGCGATCCGGTGATGGCGCCGCCGTGCCCGGCCACCGATATCCGGGAACGAAACACTCCGGAAAGCAGATCACGAGCGCGCCCTGTCGGCCTGCCTCGGCGACCGCCGATCTCGCCAGAAGCACGGACTCCTTGGGTGTCGCAGGCACGCGGAGGTTCGCGAGGGCGACGCGTACGATGCTCATGCGGGTACGTGCCCGCGCCGGCGTCAGCGCCGGCGCGGCTCGCGATACGCCGAGTCGAAACTCGCGCGATTCGGCATCACGACCTTGGGCAGCGTCTCGGCGTTCATGACGTCGTTGTCGCCGATGACTTCGTTCAAAGCCAGTAGATACGCGGTGACCGCGTAGGTCTCGTCGGGCGTCAGCGTGTGCGGAGTCACGTACGGCATCGCGCGCCGCACGTAGTCGAACACCGTCGTCGCGTACGGCCAGTAGCTACCGATCGTGCGGATCGGCGCAGCCTCGCGCAGCGTGCCCTGGCCGCCGACGAGCCGATCGTTGGGCTGCCCCGCCCCGTCGACGCCGTGGCACGCGAGGCACCGCGCGTCGTAAACAACCTTGCCGGCTGTCGCCGTGCCCGAGCCCGGCGGCAGCCCGGCGCCATCGGGCCCAATGCTGATATCCCAGCCCGCGATCTGCTCCGGCGTGGCCGGCACGCCGAGCCCCGGGCCTTCCTGCGCGCACGCGAGCGATGCGACACTGCAAACCGCGAGCGTAACGATCCATTTACGCATAGACGTTGCTCACGTCGCCGGCCGCGGCGACGCTCCAGCTCTGCACGGCGTTGTAGTGATAGCGGAACTGCGCGCCGCGGGCGGCCATGAGCGCGGCACGCGACGGCTGCACGGCGCCGGTCTCGTCGATGGCGCGGCTCTGGAGCACACTCGGGCTCCCGTCCCAGCGCCACGGCATGCGGAACCGCGTGAGCGCCATCGGCAGCACCGGGCCTTCGAGCGCCGCCTCGCCCCATGTCTTGCCGCCGTCCGCGGACACGTCGACGCGCCGGATGCGGCCGAAGCCCGACCACGCCAGTCCGGAGATTTGGTAGAGCCCGGGGCCCTGCATCTTCTGCGTGCCCGACGGCGAGGTGATGACCGACTTCGCCTCCATCGGAAACGTGAACAGCAGCGAGCGGCCGTTCGGCTGGAGGTCCGAGTACTTCGACGTCTCGTCTTTCGTCATCGTGGGCTCGGCCGTGACTTTGAGGCGCCGCAGCCATTTGACGTTCATGTTGCCCTCGTAGCCCGGCAGGAACAGGCGCACGGGGTAACCCTGCTCGGGGCGCAGCCGCTCGCCGTTCTGGTAGATCGCGAGGATCGCGTCGTCCATGGCCTTGGCCATCGGCACGCTGCGACTCATCGCCGCGGAGTCGGCACCTTCGGCGAGCAGCCAGCGGCCCGCGGGCTTGACGCCGGCCTCTTCGAGCAGGATGCCGAGCGGCACGCCCGTCCAATCGCTGCACGACACGAGGCCGTGGATGCCGCCCGCCGTTTGCTGCGGAGCCTCCGCGTTGTTGTTGCCGCCGCTGTTGCCCGAGCACTCGAGGAACTGGATGCGCGACACGAGCGGATAGCGCGCGAGCGCGTCCATGCTGAAAATCAACGGCCGTTCGACGAGCCCGTGCACGAGCACTTGATGCTGTGCGGGATCGATGTCGGGCACGCCGCTGTGATGGCGCTCGAAGTGCAGCGAGCTCGGCGTGATGATGCCTTCGAGCGCTTCGAGCGGCGTGCGCGAGGCGCCGCTGCCCGTCGTGCCCGGCTGCGAGCCGACCAAGCGTTGCACACCGGCCTCGTGCGGCGAGCGTTCGCCGTACGCGCGCATCGGCATGCCCGGGGTCTTCATCCACGCGGGCACCTCGGGCGGCGCCGCTTTGGCGGTCATGAACGTGGCGCCGAGCACGGCCGCGCTGCCGGTCAAGAACAACCGGCGGTGGAGCAGACCGTTGCCGGCCACCGGCTCGAGCGAGTCGAGCCCCTTCGATTTCGTCATGACCGTGTCCTTAGTATGGTTGCGTTAGCGCGCCGCGGGAACGGACGGCGCCGGTCCCATGCCCTTGATCTCGACGATCGCCTCGACGTCCTTGGCGCCGTCGAAGTGCGGCTCGCCGGCCGGGTGCAGCATGTAGCTGCCGGGGCCGAGCGGCGTGGTGTTGTTCGGGTCGAACATCGTGCCCTTGCCTGCCCACCACGTGCCCGAGATCACGGTTACGTGGCGATCGCCGGGATGGAAATGCGGCTGCGACATCACGCCGGGGCGGAACCGAGCGCGGATGATGTAGAAACCTTCCTTGGTGGGGTCGCCCGCGATGACCGCAAGATCCGGGCCGCTGCCCGCGGGGTTCGGCTGGTACACGATCTCGTTCGGTAGCGTGATGACGAAGCCCTTCTCGTCCTCGGCCCCGAACGAGGTCGGCACCGTGACGGCGGCGGCGCCGACGACCGCGGCCCCGAGCAAGAATCGCCAGTGATTACGAGCCATGAATCCCCCAATGTAGGCGCGCGCGGCGCCGCTTCTTTACGGGCAACGCTACTCGGACGCGCCGGTGGTCGCAAGGTCCGGAGTGGGCACGATCGGCAACGTTTTGCCGCCCGGCCCGAAAGCCGCTAATGTCGGGGCGAAGGCCTTCGGAGAATCGCCATGCCGCACCCCATCGCCCGCGCATCGATCGCGACCTCGCTCGCCACACTGCTCGCCGCCTGCTCGCCCACGACCGCGCCCGACGCGCCACCGCCCGCACCCACGGCCGCCGACGCGGTCGCGTTTCTCGACGAAGTCGAAGCGCAGTACACGGACCTCATCGAGGAGTACGCGCGCACGAATTGGGTCAACGCGACCTACATCAACTACGACACGGATTGGCTCGTCGCGAACATCGAGGCGCGTGTCACGGAGCTCGGTGTGAAGTACGCGCAGGAAGCCGTGAAGTACGACGGTGTCGACGTCGACGCCACCGCGCGACGCAAGCTCGAGCTGCTCAAGCTCGCCCTCACGCTGCCGGCCCCGCAGCGACCCGGCGCCGCGCAAGAGCTCGCGGAAATCACGACGCGATTGGGAAGCACGTACGGCACCGGCAAGATCGAGTTCGACGGCCGCACCGTTCCGCAAAGCGAAACCGAAACCCTGATGCGCACGCTGCGCGATCCCGCGCAGCTCGAGGAGGTTTGGACCAAGTGGCACGACTACGCGCAAGTCATGAAGACGGACTACGCGCGCATGGTCGAGATCGCGAACGAGGGAGCGCGCGAGCTCGGCTACGCCGACGTCGGCACGTTCTGGCGGTCCGGATACGACATGACGGCTCCCGAGTTCGCCGACGAGGTCGACAGGCTCTGGGGGCAAGTCAAGCCGCTCTACGACGACTTGCACTGCTACGTGCGCGGCAAGCTCAACGAGCACTACGGCGACGGCGCCGTGCCGCTCGACGAGCCGATCCGCGCCGACCTGCTCGGCAACATGTGGGCACAGGGCTGGCTCCCGATCTACGACCTCGTGGCCCCACCGGGCACGAGCACGGACATCGATCTCGACCGGTTGCTCGTCGACAAGGGCTACGACCCTGTCAAGATGGTGAAAACGGGCGAGGAATTCTTCTCGTCGCTCGGGTTCGAGCCGTTGCCCGAGACGTTCTGGGAGCGCTCGCAGATCGTGCGGCCCGAAGGGCGCGAGGTGGTCTGCCACGCCTCGGCGTGGGATCTCGACGCGCGCGACGACCTGCGCATCAAGATGTGCACCGAGGTCAACGCCGAGGATTTCCGTACGATCCATCACGAGCTCGGCCACAACTACTACCAGCGCGCCTACAAAGACCAGCCCGCGCTGTTCCGCGGTGGAGCGAACGACGGGTTCCACGAGGCCATCGGCGACACGGTGATGCTGTCGATCACGCCGGAGTATCTCCAGCAGATCGGGATCATCGATTCCGTTCCCGATGCGTCGCAGGACTTAGGGCTGCTGCTGCAACAAGCGCTCGACGGCGTGTCGTTCCTGCCGTTCGGCCTGCTCGTCGACAAGTGGCGCTGGCAGGTCTTCTCGGGCGAGCTGACGCCGGACACCTACAACTCGGGCTGGTGGGCGCTAAGAACGCAGTACCAAGGCGTTCGCCCGCCCGTCGAGCGCGGCCCCGAGGCGTTCGATCCCGGCGCGAAGTACCACATCCCGGCCAACACGCCGTATATGCGTTATTTCCTCGCGCGCGTGCTCCAGTA
>DATFFV010000441.1:0-6437 GCA_035249885.1 Gammaproteobacteria bacterium
CCGCGGTTCGTACCGATCGAGCGGCTGCGGCGCGCGCGTCTCGCGGCATACGCGATGGGCGCCTGCATCCTGATCTTCAGCCTCGTCGACACATCGTGGCCCGCGCGCGCCGTGCTCGTCGCGATCGGCGTGTGCGGCGGCATGTTCCTCGTGCCGATCAACGCGGCGCTCCAGGACATCGGCCATCGCACCATCGGCAGCGGCCGCGCCGTGGCGTTGCAGAGCTTCTTCGAGAACGTCGCGATGCTCACGGCCGTCGGTATCTACACGGCGTCGGTGGGCGCGGGCGCAGAGGCCGTGCCTTCGATCGTCGTGGTCGGCGTGCTCGTGCTCATCGCCGCGTTCCTCGTCTCGTGGCACCTGCCGCCCGATCCGGCGTCAGATTCCCTGCCGTAAGCGGCTAGCGGACTCGCTCCATTCCCTTGGCGCGTACGATGTCGTCGTTGCTCGGCGCCGCGAGGAAGGCGACGAAGTCGTTCGGCGCGCGGCTACGCGCGGCGACGCTGACGCCTGCTGCCATCGAGACGTAGGTCTGGACGGGCTCCGGGAATAGTGCGCCGAGCTCGGCGCCCGCGACGGGCAGGATCTCGCTGACGGGCAGCACGGCCAAGTCCGAGGCGCCGCCGAGCACGTTGGCGTTGACCTCGTCGCCCGAGGCCGCGGGCTTCGCCTTGGCCTTGACCTCCGCCGCGATGCCGAGGTCGTCGAGGATCTTCAGAAACGCCACGCCGCTCGCGCCGCTCGACGCGTAGGTCACCGAGCGTGCCGCGAGCAGCGTTCGCTTGAAGTCGTCGACGGTGCCGACCTCGGGCTTCTGCGCGCCGGCCTTGATCATGAGGCCGAGCCCGACGCGTGCGACGACCGTGCGCGAGTCGGCGGCCACGAGACCCTTACTGATTAGCTCGTCGAGGAGCACGGGGGTCAGGATTGCGACGTCGAAGCGCTCGCCGCCCTCGATGCGTGTCTTCAAGGCGCTCGCGAGACCGAAGGCGGCCGCCACGTCATGCGCCGAGACCTTCTCGAAGCTCGGCTCGAGCTCCTCGACGACGGTTTTGATGCCGACCGAGGACAACACCAGGATCTCCTCGGCGCTGACTGCTGCGGGCGCGGCGAGCAGGGCCGCGGCGGCGGAAAGCATGGCGAACGGCTGACGGCGCATAGGGTTTCTCCTGAGCAAGTCGAAATGATTACGGCGGCCCGCCCTTGTCGAAGATCACGCGCCACGCACCGTCTGCTTGCCGCTGCCAGATGGAGTTGAACCGCGCCGTCACGACGCCTTCGGGGTTCTTGACGGGCCCCGTCGAAAGCGCGAGGTCGCCCGAGGCCAACAATTCGACTTGGTCGGGCTCCCACGAAAACGGCGCCGCAGGCCCCTCGAAGAACGCTCGCCACCCCGCGAGCACGGCCTCGCGGCCGCGCAGCGCCGTGCTGCCTGCGAAGAACACGCTGTCTTCGGCGACATAGCGGCCGAACGCCGCGAAGTCGCGTTCCGCCATGCTGCGCGCGAACGCGCGCTCGGCGGCGAACACCTCGGCGCGCTGGGCTTCGAGCTGGCTCTGCGCGGCGGCAGACGTCGCTGCGAGCAGAAGCGCGGCGATCAAGAGGGAACGGTGCCTCATCGCTCAGCGACCCAGGTTGCGAGCCAACTGCCGATGCCGAGCCACTCTTCGCTGCCGCGGACTGCGATCCTGAGCACGGGCCCTTCGAGCACGAGCACGACGAGGCCCAAGACGTACACGGGATGCACACGGCGTTGCCGCCAGAGGTCGTGCGCCATCGCGAGCAAGATCGGTGCGGTCCAGATGAGGTGCAGGAGCAGCAGATTGGCGGGTTGACCCAGGAACTGCATGCGTCCCGCGGCGGCGATCAACAGCGACGTCGTCGCGACGATCATGAGCCGCTTGTGCAGCTCGGGTTTGCGCCGGTAGTAGATGGCCGCGGCGAACGCCGGCGCGAACACGAGCATGTCGAGCAGCGGGCCGAGCAGCTGCGCGCCCGCCGCGGCAACCTCGCCCGCGCGCACGCCCAGCGCGAACCGGGCGAACGCGGTGAGCACTCCCACGACGATCACGAGCACGCCGTAGCCGATGGCGATGCGGCCGAGCCTCATGTGTGCAGCGACGCGGCCCGTCGCCGCCAGCACGGTTTGGGTGAGAAAGATCGCGAGCCAGCCTACGTAGACGGCGGCGTGCAGATGAACGATCGGAGTCTTGTCGACGGTGCCTGCGGCCAGTGGACCGAAATACGTGGGCCCAAAACCGACGGCCGCGATTGCGATGGCTACCGCGGCGAGGCCGACATACAAGCCGCGCCGCGTCGTCGGTCGAACGAGGGCAGCCGTCGCAACCATGCGCGGGCTACTGCGCGGGCGGTGCGGTGGGCGGAGCGTCGACGTCGAACGACGAGCCCGTGAGCACCTGGCGCCCGTCGGGCAAGTGCACCGTGCGCGCGTTCGCGACGCGCGCTTGGTCCTTCGACAGGAAGCCGCTGATCTTCACGATGTGCCCTTCGCGCAGCGAGTTGCGGCTCCAGCCCTGGCGCATGAGGCCGTTCGGCGGGCCGAGCTCGAAGTCCCAGTTGATGACCTCGCCGGTGGCATCGTCCTTCACATCTATGTAGATGCGCGCGTGCGGATTGGTCCACTCGACTTTCGTGATCGTGCCCGTGAGCTCGATCGGCTTGGCGCGATCGAACTCGGCGGAGAACGAGTGGTGCGAGTAGGCCGCGAGCGCGGGGCTCAGCGTGAGACCCAAGGCTGCGAGCACGGTGAAGGACTTTCGGCTCATCGCAAGCACTCCCCCTCGCGAAACCGGTAACCGGACAGCGCGAATGATACGCCCGCGGCGCGGCCGGCGGCCATCGACCGAATACCTGCGCGCAGCCGGCAGATTCGGTCTTGCTCCGCGCTTAGGGGTGCGTGCTAGGCTCGATTCATGACGAAGGCACTGAAGAAGGACGCGACGTACGCGGACCTCTACAGCGTGCCCGAGAACTTCGTCGCCGAGATCTTGGGAGGAGAGCTCTACGCGTCGCCTCGGCCGGCGTATCCGCACGCCTTCTCGGCGTCCGCGCTAGGGGTCCAGATAGGCGGTCCCTTCCAGTTCGGCGTCAATGGCCCCGGCGGGTGGTTGGTCTTGTTCGAGCCCGAGCTGCGCATGGGTAACGACGTGCTCGTCCCCGAGCTCGCGGCGTGGCGCCGCGAGCGGCTGCCTGCGGTGTCGACGGGCGAGTATCCGGCGATCGCGCCGGACTGGATCTGCGAGGTGCTCTCGCCGTCCACGGCGAGAATCGACCGTGCCAAGAAGCTCGCGATCCACGCCCGCGAGAGCGTTCGCTACGCATGGCTCGTCGATCCGTTGCAGGAAACGTTGGAAGTCCTCGAGCTCGAATCGGCGCGTTGGACGTTGCTTGCCACTCACGAGGCCGCCGCGCGGGTGCGCGCCGAGCCGTTCGCCGCCGTGGAGCTCGACCTCGGCAGTCTCTGGGCGCGATAAGCAGCTGCCTGCGCGTCCCGCTCTCGGGAACGACGGCGGGTGCGCGGGATGATACGCTCAGCGCGCAACGGGGAACGTTGAGAGACCACCATGTCGAGGCTCGTCCGTCTGTGCGCCATGCTCGCGCTGTTGATCCCCATGACCCTGGCCGCCCAATGGGGCCCGCATCGGGACGATGCGATCCCGCGCAAAGCAGACGGCACGCCCGATCTCGACGCGCCCGCGCCGCGCACGGCCGACGGTAAGCCCGACCTTTCGGGCGTGTGGCAAGGCTTCGGCACGCTCGGCGGCACCGCCGCGCAGGCCGAGCCCGAGAGCCCGGTGCCCCGCGCGGGGTTCGCGAACGTCGGCCAGAACCTCAAGGAGCCGCTGCCGCTGCGCCCCGCGTACGCGGCGCTCGCGGAACAGCGGCGCGCCGCCGGCGGCAAAGACAATCCCGAAGCCGTGTGCCTGCCGATGGGGATCATGCAGTTCCATACGCAGGGTGCGCCGCGCAAGTTCATTCAAACGCCCGACGTGCTCGTGATCCTCTACGAGGCGAGCATGGGGCTCCGGCAGATCTTCACGGACGGCCGCGAGATTCCCACCGACGATCCGCAGCCGTGGTGGTATGGCTATTCGGTCGGCCATTGGGAAGACGATACGCTCGTCGTCACGACCAAGGGCCTGCGTGACGGCGAGTGGCTCGACATCTTCGGCACGCCGTTGACGGATGCTGCGACGTACACGGAGCGGTTCCGCCGCGTGAGCTACGGCCGCATGGAGATCGACGTCACGGTCGACGACCCGAAGGCCTACACGGCGCCGTGGACCGTGCGCGTCAACCAGCGAATCATGCCCGAGCAGCAGCTCATCGAGTTCGTCTGCCAGGAGAACAACCGCTACTTCGTGCGGTGACCGCAAAGGGGGGGGACGGGCGATGGCGCTAACCACGCGTTCGATTCTGCGAGTCGCGGCGGCCGTCGTGGCTTCGGCTGCCGCGGTGTCGGCTTGCGATCCGGCGACGCAGCCGGTGTCCACGGCCGAGCTGGCCGTGCGGTCTAGGGAAGTGATCGAGAACCCGTATGCGAGCCTGAACCTGCGGCTCGTGGGCCAGAACGATTTGCAGGCGCGCTCGGCCTATCAGCCGGTCGTGCACCGCTACGGCGACCGGCGAATCCTGTTCGTCGGCCATCACGCCGGCGAAGCCCTGAATCCCATCACGGGCCTGCTCGAAAAGAACGGGCTCTCGATCCTCGACGTCACGGATCCGGCTACACCTAGGTACCTCGCGCACCTGCCGCCGACGGGCGACGAAGCGAGCGGCACGCAGCACGTGCAGATCTGCGACGGCCGCGCATTGCCGAACGCGGACCGCGGCAAGGTCTATGCGATCCGCACGAACGGGCAAGTCGGCTACGAGGTCGTCGACGTCACGGACCCCGCGGCGCCGAAATTCATGACCACGATCGCTGCGACGGGCACCTCGTCGCGCCCCGAGTCCGAGCGCGGCGACCGCGAGACGCACAAGTTCCAGTGGGACTGCGCGACGGGCATCGCGTACTTGAACGGCACGGCCGAGGGCTGGCGGGTGACGCGCGTGCTGCAAGCGTTCGATTTGAGCGACCCGGCCGCGCCGCGCCACATCCGCGACTTCGGGCTGCCGGGCTACGAACCGAGTGCCACGGGACCGTACCCCGAGCCGCAAGTCGCGGGGCTGCACCAGCCGTTCGTCGTCGGCGACCGCCTGTACTTGGGTTACAACAGCGGCGAGGAGGGCACGCTCCAAATCGTCGACCGCGACAAGTTCATGAGCGGGGACCCCACGGCTCGCGCACCCCTGGCGCCGACCGCGGAGAACTTGCGCTACCCGGAAATCGCGCGCGTCGACCTGCCGAGCTACTGGGGTGCGCACACGGCGAAACCGATCTACGGCTTCACGATTGCCGACTACGCCGACAATCGCGATGCGCGCACGCGCGACTTATTGCTCGTCGCGAGCGAGGCGGGCGCGTTCCGCTGCCAGGAGCCGCGCGACCTGTTGCTGATCTTCGACATTACCGAAGAGCAGCACCCGCTACCGATCGCGACGTTCCAGGTGCCCGAGGAGCCCGGCGACTTCTGCAATCGCGGCGGGCGCTTCGGCCCGCATTCGTTCGCCGACGCCTATCACCCGGCGTTCGACAAGAAGCTCGTCGTGCTCGCGTACTTCAACGCCGGCGTGCGCATCGTCGACATTCGCGATCCGTTCGCGCCGAAGGAGGTCGCGCGCTTCATTCCGGAGGTGACGGCGAACACCACCGAGTCGTGCATCGAGATCGTCGGCGCCCCGCGCTGCGATCGCGCGATTCAGACCAACAACGTCAACCTCGACGACCGCGGCTACATCTATGCGGTGGACCGCGCTTCGACGGGACTGCACGTCCTCGAGCTCACGGGAGCAGCGCGAGCCATCGCGGGCCTATAGCGCGAAGGGAAGGGCACACGATGAAAGCGGCGATCTCGGTCGAGCTCGATGGGATGAAATTCGCGCTCGACGAGCGCGCGTTCGTAGCGCTGCGCTCGTACCTCGACCGCGCGGCGGCGCGTCTGGGCTCTCATCCCGATCGCAACGACGTCGTCGCAGGCCTCGAGCGTTCGATCGCCGCGAAGCTCGCGCAGCACGCGGGCGCGCGCTTAGGGACAATCGACGAGGCGACGATGCAGGCCGCGCTCAACGACGTTGGTCGCGTCGAGGGTCCCGGCCTCGACGACTCCGAAGCGGGCCCCGCGGGCGGCCCGCGCTCTCCACAACGGCGGCTCTATCGATTGCGCCAGGGCCAGATCGCGGGAGTGTGTGCCGGGCTCGGGGCCTATGCCGAGATCGACGCCAACATCGTCCGTCTGCTGTTCGTCCTCGGCGCAGTGTTCTCGGGCGGCATCGTGCTCGTCGTTTACCTCGTGCTCATGTTCGTGCTGCCGATT
>DATFFV010000442.1:0-2135 GCA_035249885.1 Gammaproteobacteria bacterium
CGGCAATCGCAGCAGCATGCCGAGCACGAGTTTCGTGTGGAGCTTCGTGATGAGCACGTTGTCTCTGAAAGTCCGGAAGTTCGATAGGCCTCCCGGCGGATAAATGACCTTCGTTGGGATGCTGCGCAGCGGCACGCCGCGCCAGTGCAGGCGCACGGCGATCTCGATGTCGAAGTCCATGCGCCGGCCGAGAGCGACGGAGTCGATGAGCGCGACCGCACTCCCGAGCGGGTAGACACGGAACCCGCACATCGTGTCCGGCATCTGCAGCGACAGCGCTTCCACGGCGACCCAGAACGCCGAGAGCTTGCGGCCGTAGATGCGGCTCTTCGGTGCGGACTCGTCGAAGCGCGGCTCGCCGCAAATGAGCGCAGAAGGGTCCGCGCGTGCCGCGGCCAAGAGCTTCGGCGCGTCATCGAGGTCGTGCTGGCCGTCGGCGTCAACCTGCAGCGCGTGCGTAAAGCCTTGGCATGCGGCCGCGCGCAACCCGGCCATGACGGCGTGCCCTTTGCCGCCGTTCTGCGGCAGCGTCACGACCTCGACGCGAAACGTAGCCGCGACCGCCGCGATCGCGTCTTTGGTCGCGGCATCGCTGCCATCGTCGACGACGAAGATCGGCAAGGCGAGCGCGGCGAGGCGCGCCGCCGTGGCTTTGAGCGGCTCGCCATGGTTGTAGACGGGTACGACGATGCAGACTTTCACTGCGGCACCGCCCGCAGGAGAATGCGGCCGCTGCCGAATTTGAGATCGCCGCTCGTGTAGGAAAAATGCAGCTTACCGTCGGCCGCGGCCCAACGCAGCGTCAAGACCACGGGCTGCTCGGGTTGTAAGGCCCGCTGAAACTTGAGCGCCTCGAAGCCCGCGAATTGCCCCGTCGCACCGAGGTAGCGGCTCGCGAAATCGATGGCCCACTTGACCTGCACCACCCCCGCCACGATCGGCGCGCCCGCGAAGTGACCGTCGAAATACGTGAGGTCCGCCGGCACGACGAACTTGAGCTCCGCACTCGACCCGTCGACGCGCGACGACTCGACGGTGGGCTCCCACCTCATCGCGGTGCCGCGAACAGGGCGGCCAACGCGGCCGCTTGGCGCTTGCCCTGAGCATCGACGGGGATGCCGTCGCGGTAGCGGAACACGCGCGGCACTGCGACGGCTTCGATCTTGCCGCGCAGCGCCGCGCGCAGCTCTCGCCCCATGGCCGCGCGGCCGCGCTCGGCGAGCGCAGCACGGCCCCTCTCGTTGAGCTCGACGATGGCGCCGATGTGCTGCCGCCCGCGATCGAGCGCGACCGCAGCCGAGTCCTTGACCCAAGGATGCGCGGCGAGGTGCGTTTCGATCTCGCGGAGCGAGATGCGTTTGTCTTCGATCTTGGCGATGCGATCCGCGCGCCCAAGCAGCTCGATGCCGCCGCCCTCGTGGAGGCGCACGCGGTCGCCCATGCGCAGCCAGTCGTCGCAGCCCGAGAACGGGGAGCGAACCTCGAGAAGCTCGTCGGCCGAAGTGCGCAACTCCACGGACGGGAACGCCGCGAATCGCGGCGCAGCCGCGCGGCGCCAGCCGACACCGCTCGTCTCGGTGCTGCCGAGCACCTCGATGGGCGTGACACCGAGCACGCGCGTGGCGTCGGCACCAGCCTCCGTGGGCAGCACGCCGCCCGAGCTGAACACGGCACGCCATCGCGCCTCACCCGCGGCCAAGTGGCCGATGCGCTTGAGCAGCGCCGGGCTCGACACGAGCACTTGGCCGTCGCTCAGGGATCCGAGCAACTGCTCGGGATATTCGAGATCGAAGGTCGCGAACGGGCGGTGGGCACTGAGCGGCCAGAGCACGCGAAACAGCAAGCCGTACACGTGCCGGTGCGAGACGGTCGCGTACACACGGGCTGCGCGGAGGCTCGCGCCCCACGTCGACTCGAACGCCGCGAGCTCGTGCTCGATGTTCGCGAGCCGGCGGCCGATCTCCTTAGGATGGCCCGTCGATCCCGACGTATAGAGAACGAGCGCAGCCGACGCGCCAATCCGGCCGAGCGGCCGCGGCGCAGGCGCAAGCTCCTCGAAAACGATGCGCTGCGGCGCGGCAGCGGCCGCCGTCGCGGGCTCGATGACGCCGTCGATTCGGAGGTGGCCCCCGACC
>DATFFV010000443.1:0-2533 GCA_035249885.1 Gammaproteobacteria bacterium
ATCTCGCTGTCGATCAGCGTCGTGCCGGGGCAGGGGTTCACGGTGACGCCGACGTTCTTCGGCGCGGACCCCGCCGACGTCATGGCTGGCCCGCTCGCGGGCCTGCGTGTGCTGCGCGTCGAAGAGGATCTCGGCTTGCAGCTCGCGAATTCACTGACGCCCGCGCAGCAGCGCGTGGCCATCGTGCCGGGCACGCCGGAATGGAACCGCACGGGCGGCTTCACCTACCCGAACGACGTGCCCTGGGACATCGTCGCGGCGACGATTTTGCGCGATCGCGGCGACTGGAACGCGTGGAAAACCGAGCTGCAGCCCGACGGCATTGCGTTCAAGGATTTGAGCGGCGCTCAACAAGCGACACTGCTGGCGATCCTCGACGAGATCTTCACGACGTATCGCCCCGAGATCGCGGACGTGTACCGGGCGTCGCTCGACCTCGACGGGCTCCGCTTCGCGTGGATCGGCGGAATGAAGAAGGGCGAGCCGCACTATTACCGTGTGCAGACGCGCGACTTCTTGTTCGAGTTCGACAACGTGCAGGGCAACGCCAACCACATCCACGAGGTCTGGCGCAGTCGTGCGGGCGATTTCGGCGCGGACCTCTTGGCGCGGCACCGCGCTGCGGCGCACCTCCGGCTACGGTGGCGTGACGGTGTAGCCTCGCGCCTCTAGCTGCGCTAGCAGCCCGTCGGCGGCGACGAGCTCGCGCATCGGCAGCACGGAGAAGCTGCGGTTGTCGTTCGCGAGCGCGCGCTCGGCTTCGGCGAGCCAGTCGGCGTAGAGCTCGTCGCGCAGCTGTGCGAGCCCGCCGGCCGAGAACAGCATCGCGAGGCAGTTGCCCTGCGAGTCGGGATAGTCGAAACGCCGCAGCGCGTAGACGTCGCCGATGGCCCACGCGTTGGCGCGCTCTTTCATCGCCGCGAGATCCGTCTCGATGCTCGTCATGATCGTCGCGAAGCACGTGAGCTCGGCTTCGCGCGTCACTTTGCCGAGCTCCTCGATGACCGTCTCGGGCTCGGTCTCGATGAGGATCTCCGCCTCCTCGGCACGCGAGCGGCGCACGAGGCGCCTCATGGTCTTGCCGACGCCTGAATCGGTGGTGAGGCCCACGTCGTCGAGCGCGGCGCCGTGAAGCCGCAGTGCGGCGAGCGCGGGGCGCAGGTCTTCCTCTTCGTCCTTGCCGGGCAGGTGGCGCGCGTGCAGCACGCGGTAGCGCGCGTAGAGCTCGGGCGGCAACTGGTCCGCGAGCGTGGTGCCGCTGGGATTGCGCGCGAGCCGGCGCGCCGCGCGAAACAACCGGAACAGCCGGATCGGATTGAGCGTCGTGGCGCTCACGCGCGGCGCGCCGATGACGGTCTCGGCACGCTCGAGCACGCGCTCGGCGTTGCGGGGGTCCCAATCGAGGCCCTTCGGCACGGGCGAGAGCTCGCCGAAGATGAAGAGCACACGCTCGCCCGACGACACCCTCCAGAGCGGCGGGCCGGGATAGCGGCCGATGATCGTGATCTCTTCGATCGTCGTCGCTGCGGAGCCGGGTTCTTGTGTACCGCCGCCGCCCGCGACGGCCACCGAACCGGCGAGGGCGAGCGATAGAAGAGCGCAGCGTTGCATGGCGGTGGGCCGGCGTCGTTTTGTCTCGCGATCTTAGCAACGAGGTCGCGCGACGGCCGCATATGTTCACCTTGTTTGGGTAAACAGTTCCGCAACACATTGAATATACGCACATCGTAACCGCCGGATCCCGACTCCGATTAAGCTCCCGTGGCCGCGAGGGCTGGAGGCACGCCGCATGCGACGCAGCACGAACAAGATCCTCACGACGCACGTCGGTGCGTTGCCGGGCCCGCTCGAGACCTGGCAAGGCGAGGCCGACGATCGGGCATTGCGCGCCGCGGTCCGCGACGTCGTGGCCGCGCAGCTCGCGGCCGGCACCGACGTCGTCAACGAAGGCGAGCTCACGAAGGGCGGCAACTGGGTCACGTTCATCAGCTCGCGCCTCGCGGGTTTCGTCGCGGTGCCGGCCGAAGGCACGGCCGCGCTGCTGCGTTCGAGCGCGGACTGGCAGGAGTTCGACGATTTCTACGCGAAGGCGATGGCCGGCGGCACGTTGTTCGAGCAAACGGCGAGCACGCCCGCGCAGGACTCACGGATTCGCGATTGGGTATGCCGCGAGCCGATTCGTTACACGGGGCAGCAGGCGCTCGCGCGCGAGATCGAGCTGCTCAAGTCCTCGCTCGGCTCGCACGCCGTCGGCGACGCGTTCCTGACGTCGACGGCGCCGCAGAGCATCGAGGTCGGCCGCAAGAACGAGCACTACAGAAGCGACGAGGAGTTCGTTTACGCGCTCGCCGACGCGCTCAGGGTCGAGTACGAGACGATCGCGAACGCGGGTCTCAACGTGCAGATCGACGACGCGTGGTTGCCCGCGCTCTGGGACCGCATCGGCGTGAAGATGGGCCTGCCGGCCTACAGGCGCTACTGCGGGGTGCGTGTCGAGGCGCTCAATCACGCGCTCAAGAACGTGCCCGAGGAG
>DATFFV010000444.1:0-3200 GCA_035249885.1 Gammaproteobacteria bacterium
CACGGCGTGCGTCGAGAATCGCGCGACGAGCGCCGCGGCGTGCACGCGCGTGTCGCGCACGCCGACGTAGAGTCCCGTCAACCCGCCGACCCAGAAGGCAGCAGCACCGACATGCGCGAGCAGCAGCGGCGCGAGCGCCCAGCGCTGCGCGTGAATCACGGTGTGCCCCATGAGCGCGAACGACCCGAGCGCGAGCGCGGCGCCGGCCGTCGCCGCGCGCAAGTGCCAAACGCTCGCTCGGTCGAGCGCGAGCAACAGCACGGCGAGCCCGATGACGCGCACGATGTGAGCGCTGCCGGAGCTCGAGCGCAGAAGCAACGACTCGAGCGCCGGATCGAACGTGCTGCCGAAGTCGCCCGCCATGCGCGCCGGCGTGAGCACGTAGCTCAGCACCGTCGCACACAGCGCCACGAGCGCCGCGACGCGCGCGACGTTGCGCAGCGTGTCGGCCGATTCGCGCGCGACACTGCGCTCGTAGATCGTGAGGAAGATCGCTCCGCCCGCGGCCTGGAACAACGCGACGAATGCGATGGCGCGCAGGCCAATGACGAGCGCGTCGGTTGCGAGGAACACCGGCCGCTATTGGACCGTGAACGCGAACTCGCCCGAGATGATGTGCGTATCGCCGCCGACGGCGCGCCAGACGACGGTGTGCTTGCCCGCCGACAGAGGCTCGTGGATCGCGAGCGCGAACTTGCTCGCGACGGCCGTCGGCACGGCATCTAGGTGCTTCGCGCGACCGCCGGCGTCGGCCAGTGTCACGGACGTCAAGCGTACGTCGCCGCCGAACGTGAGCTCGACGGTTCGGGGCGCGGCGACGACCGCGTCGGCGGCGGGGTTCGAAGCCTTCAGCGGGGTGTGCGCGTAGGCCGTGGCCGTCAAGCCCAAGCCCAACGCTAGCGCAATCAGACGTTTCATCGGCAGTCTCCTCGAGCGCCGATTCTACGCGCTCGACCCTCACCGCGTCTGCCGGAAGAGAGATCCCTAGTGCCTGCTCGTGTATTTGACGCTGAAGTGACTCGCGTCGAAGGTCGCCGGCCCGCTCTCGTAATCCATATGCGTGTACGAGAACGACAGGCGCTTCCACGCGTACTCGAAGACGACGCCGGTGGCGTCGTCGAAACGGTCCGTCGTGTCGAGCCAGTCCCAATCGATCTTCGGCGAGAGATGGTGGCTCACGCCGACGCCGAACCGGTGGTCGCCGCTCTGGTAGTAGGGAAGGATCTGAAGGGGCAAGGCCGTCGACAGGACGTCAGCGTTGGTGGCGGTCGAGGTCCAGACTTTGTAGACGGCGGTGTACTTGATGCCGAAGGAGTCCGTGATTCGATGAATGAACCCGCCGCCGGCTGTGAGGCTATCACCCGCGTTGATGTCTTCCCCGCCGCCGCCGACGAAGACGACCGTGCCGACCGCGTCGCCGCCAAGCGTGAGCCCAAACTCGTAGAACGGCTGGATCTTCGACCGCGGCCGCGCGTCGATCGAGGACGACTCCCGGGCGACGCGCACTTCGCGTGCGTCCACGGCTCGCGCGGCACATTCGTCGAGCTCGCTCGACGAGCCGGCCGACTCGGCTTCGCACTCACGCGCCACGGCGGCCATCTGTTGCGAAAGCGAGGTGGCAGGGGCCAAACCGATGTCACCGCTGCGCGCGACGCAGTATTGCTCGCCGATCCGCTGCACGGTCGTTGGCTGCAAGCCGGCCAGATCGGACGCAAACCTGGCCAGAGGTCCGCTGACGTCGAGCACGCGGCGGCGCATGACGAGGTCCGCCTGGCTCGTCGCGAACGCGTCGAAGTCCGCGGCCGTCTCGCGAACTGCATCCTCTTGCGTGGCTCCCGCTACGAGCTGAACCGCAATCTCGTGCATGTACGAGCCTGCCGTAGCGCAAAACGACGGAGAATCGCTCTGCGCGTCGGCGGCGCCGAGGAAGATGAGCCCGCTAATCCCGGCTGCAACGACTAGGTACCGGCGCATGGAGAAACCCTCGCATTGGCGTGAACGGAGCGAAGCGTATCGGTACCGGAATGTCGGCAATTGGATGCCAGTCTCATTTTTGGGTGATATCGTGGCCATCAACGCTACGGGGGATCCGAATGCCGACCGACGTTCGCGCCAACTCGCGCCGCAGCTTCCTGCGTTTCTTGGCGCAGAGCCCCCTGCTCTACGGCTTGGGCGGCTCGCTCGCGGCGACGGTCGCGCGTGCCCAAAACGACTCGGTCCTCTCGGGCTCGCTGGCCTTCGACGGCGTCATCACGGATCCGGCGCAAGCCCTGAACGTCTGGGACTTCGAGGCGGCGCTGCGCACGCGCCTCAACGCGGGCCACTTTGCGTACATGGCGCAGGGCTCCGACGATCTCGGCACGATCGCCGCGAACCGCGCCGGCTTCACGAAGATCGGCCTGCGGCCGCAACGCCTCGTCGACATCGCGAGCGTCGATTTGTCCGTCGACGTGTTCGGCCAGCAGTTGAGCTCGCCGATTTTTCTGTGCCCCGTCGGCGCGCAGCTCATGTTCCACCCCGAGGGCGAAGTCGCCGTCGCGCGCGCCGCCAAGGCCAAGAACGCGCTGCAAGTGCTCTCGACGGTCACGAACTATTCGGTCGAGGACGTCGCAGCCGCGCGCGAGGGCCCGGGTTGGTTTCAGCTCTACACGACGTCGGATTGGCCGAGCACGCGGCGCATGCTCGAACGTGCCGAGGCCGCGGGCTGCACGGCCGTCGCGTGGACGGTCGACATTCCTGCGCGCAACCTCGAAGCCGTCGGCCGCTTCGACCGCGACAACGACCCGCTGTGCCAGGCGTGTCACGCCGGCGTGCCCGCCAACGCCTTCGAAATGCGGCACATGTTCGACGGCGTCGACATGACGAAGGTGCGCATGGGCTTGAGCGGCCTCAGCTGGGACTATGTCGAACGGCTCAAGGGCGCGACGAAGATGAAGGTGTTGCTCAAGGGCATTCAGACGCGCGAGGACGCGGCGCGCTGTCTCGAGCACGGCGCCGACGGCATCGTCGTGAGCAACCACGGCGGCCGCGCCGACGAGACGCTGCGCGGCGCGATCGACTGCTTGCCCGAGGTCGTCGCGGCCGTCGGCGGCCGCATCCCCGTGTTCGTCGACAGCGGCTTCCGCCGCGGCACCGATATCTTCAAAGCGCTCGCACTCGGCGCGACGGCCGTCGGCATCGGCCGGCCGTACATCTGGGGC
>DATFFV010000445.1:0-27752 GCA_035249885.1 Gammaproteobacteria bacterium
GAAGCCCAATGAGGCAGCCGCAAACGGCGCATGCCGATATCCGCCAAAGGCGCTGCAACGATTGCGAGGACGAACGCGAGGAAAACGACCGCGAAAAAATCGCGCAGCAGCCACAACAACAGGACGAGAATGCCCCAGATGACGACGCGGCGGTTACGCTGGTAGAACTCGTTGAGACTGAAGGTGGACACGGCAACTAGTATAGGGACTCGCGGCGGGCGGCGCGAAAACCCGAGGTGCACCGCAGATGCGCGCACGGGAACGGCGGCAACGGCGCCCGGCGAAAGCCGAGCGCTCGCTTGCTTAGCGCAAGTGCTTGGCGAAAGTGCTGCGGATGGCCTCGGCGGCGGTGGCCGCGTCGTAGGGCTCGCCGCCGTCGAGGCGGTCGGCGTACTCGAACAACGGCACGAACATCTCCTGGCCGTCGACCTCTTCGAGGTACTCGAACGTATCGCGCTCTGCGTACACGGCCTCCCATGCCGCTCGCACGTCGCGCCAGAACGGGCCACTGCGCTGCCAATAGCGGTCGCCCGCCGAAAAATCGAAATCGACGAGGCCGTCGTAACGCGCGACGCCGAGCTCGCGCGCGAGATACGGCACGTCCGCGGCGGGTGCGCCGTGCTCGTCGAGCACGAGCTTCAGGTTCTCTTCCTCCTGCACCCAACCCGTCGGCGTCAGCGTGTGGCGGTTGATGCCTTCGAGAATGTGATAGTCGTCGCGCACCGTGGTCTCGCGCCGCGGCAGCGGCCGCGCCGTGCGCTCGCTCGTCCAAGCCGAGTAGCTGCCGTAGTGCTCCCATTCGCCGAGCGCTTCGTAGCGCGGCGAGTCGTCGACCTGGAACACCGCCTGCGACCACCGTCCGCGCACCTCGTCGGCCGTACGCGTGACGTGCACCCAGCGATTACGCCCGACGAACACGTGCAAGTCCGTATCCTCGTAGCGCCAGTCCTGGCGCCAGTGCTTCTGCACGAACGGTCCCTGCACCTTGCCGTCGCGGTCGGCGACGAACATCACCATGAGATGCTGGAGCCGGATGAACGTGCCGCGATCCTCGACGACGTAGATGTATTCCGTGCCCCACGACTGATACGGCCGCGACGGCGTGAACCCCGGAGTAAAACCGACGGTCTCGAGAAAATCGAACGTCGTGCGATAGCCGCCCGCCATCGCGAGAATGGCGCGCCGATCGCGCTCGAGCGTCGTGAGGCCGGGCTCTTGGACGGCGAGCCAGGCAGCACGCGGCTCGGACGCGAGCGTGAGCGGTGCGCCGCGCGTCGTGCCGCCGCGCGGCCGCAGCGTATCGGTGTCCTCGAACTGCCAGCTGAACGTGAACTGGCGCGGCTCGGCGCGTGCCGTCGATCCGGCTACGACCGCAAGCGTCAGCACGAGGGTCGCGACGAGTACGCCGCGCATCGTCACTCTCGCGCTTCGGCCGTGCCCTTCGGCCAACCGACGCGACCTGCGAGCGGCAGCTTGAGCGCGAGATCGAGCGGATCGACGCCGAACGTGGCCCCGAGCACGTTGATCTCGACCCCTTCCTCGACGCCCGCGAGAACCCCGAGCGCTCCGAACAGATTGAGCTGCCCGCCCGTGCCGCTCGGCGTCTTGGCAGCGAACGGCGTGCCGAGATAGTCCTTGCCGATCGCGGTGGCCGGCAGATCCGCGCGGAGCTCGGGAGCGGCGCGCAGCACGTGCGCCACGAAGGTGTTCGAGTTGGGGCCGGGCCAGACGCGGTAGGTGTCGGCGTAGGGATAGTCCGCGACGGCCTGCTCGATGCGCGCGATGAGCTCGTCGGCGCCGTCGCCGCGCGCTTCGGCGAGCAGATCGGGACGACTGCCGAACCAGCGCGAATCGGGCGAACGATGATCGACGTTGACGGCGCTGCCCGTGCGCCGCAGCCGCCAGCCGTTGACTTCGTAGACCGTGAACTCCTTGGCATCGCGCGGCTTCACGGCAACCCACGTGTGGACGCCGAAATAGCCGCGCCAGCGGACGGCCCGCGCCGAATAGACCTGCACGACCGGCTCCGCCGTCGTCTTCGGATCGGGCGCGAGCCCCACGGGCGCGCGGCTCGCGGTGCGCCAGTCCCCGATCGGCCCGGACTCGACGCGGTCGAGATACGCCAGGCCGAAAAGGACCGGCGGCATTAGCCAAAACCATTTCGCGCCGGGACGCCGCATCCGCCCAACATAGACCGGCGCGTCGGGCCGCGGCAAGCGCGGCGGACGCGAAATCAGTTCGGCTGATCTTTCTTGAGCTTGTAGACCGAGCTGCCGTAGTAGTCGAGCATGACTTTCTCGAGCGAGCGCACGTGCGAGCTCGTACGCTTGAACGCCTCGGCGTCGAGCTCGATGTTCTTGCGGCGCCGATCCTTGGTGTCGGGCACGAGCTTGAGCACGCCACCCGGCGACGCCTCGGAGGTCAAGAGGTACACGATCCTCGAGACCGACGTGTAGGGAATGCCGAGCTTGCTCGACAGCGACTTCATCGAATGCGGGCGGCCGTCGAGATTCGAATCGATGACCTCGAGCGCGATGAGCACCTCGGCCATCGTGCCGTGGTGGCCTGCCTTGTAGATAGCCGTCAGCAACGCGATCGCCGCCTTGCGCACGCCGTTGGAATCGAAGCGTTGGTTGACGGCCGTGGGCCGCAGCTGTGGAACCGAGGACATACCTTCCCTACTCACGTCTAGATCTCCTTGGCGAGCGCGAACGCGCGCTCGGTTTCGAGTCTATTCGTGCGCTCAGGAGCGTCTCAACACCGCACTGTTCGGTACGGGGAGACTGGCGCGGCACGCTCACCGTCCTCGTGTCGCGACGGTAAGTGCGCCCGGTGTTAGTGGTCCCGGTATCAGTAGTTCCCGGTGTCAGTAGTTGAAGACGACGTCGGCCTGCAGCCGGTTGTAATCGTGCTCGTTGCCGGCCGCGGCGCCGCGCTCGTTCAAGAAGTAACGCAAGCCGAACACCAGCCGGTCGCGGAAGCCGTAGTTGATGTCGACGACGTGGCCCTTGCCGTCGGTGCCGCCGCCCGCGAAATCCGAGTCGGTGAATGTGCCGATGACGGCATCGGCCTCGAGATCTTGATAGATGTACCCCAAGCGCCAATCGCCCTGCTTCGAGATTTGGCCCAAGCTCGCGCCGACGGCGAAGCCCGTATCTTGGTCGCTCGCTTCGCTGTTCACGACATAGTCTGCGAACAGCGTGACGGGACGCTCGCCGGCCATGAGGCCGAGCTCGGCGAACACCTCGGTCAGGTTGAAGTCGTTGAGGTACTCGCCCGTCGGCGTGACCCGATTGCCGGCGGGGTCGCCGTCCCAGAACGGCGTCTGGCCTTGCGTTTCGAGGTAGTCGTAGTAACTGGCGCCGGCCGTGAGGCGCATGCCGTTGTCGAGCGTGTGGCGATAGCCGAATTGCCCGCCGAGCAGGATCGAGTCGTTGGCCGCGCTGCGCTCCTCGACCCAGAGGCCTCCGTAGTTCACGAACCAGTCGCCACGGCCGTAGCGCAGTGCTAGCCCTTCGGGATTGAGGTCGGTGTCGTAGATGAGGTGGTGGTTGCCGGGCCGGAAGAACGGGTTCGCCATCTTGCCGCCCGTGAATGTGAGCTGCTCGGTCGGCGCCCAGCTGAAGAACGCCCGATCCACGCCGAAGCTCTTGCGGTTGAACCCGCCGTCCAAGGTCTGATTGCCCGACACGGGATCGTCGTCGCCCGTGGCCAGTTGGAGCCCGACGCGCACCTTGTCCGCGATGTCGGCCGTGACGCCGAAGCGCGCCCGGATGCGCTGTCGATGGCGCTCGGTCACGGTGTCCTCGTTGATCGATTCCTGCCGGTAGCGCAGGTCGCCCGCGAAGCGAATGTTCGGGCCGGCCGCTGCCAGCGTTTGCGTAGCAGCGGGCGCCGCCGCAGCCCCCGTCGCGACGCCCGGAGCCGCTGCCGGCACGGCTGCGCCAGGGTTGGCAGAGCCCTGCTCGAGACGCTCGAGCCTCGCCGAAAGTGCCGCGATCTCAGTTCGAATGGCAGCGATCTCCGCCGAAACGGCCGGCTGAGCGATGGCGACCGGGGAGCTGACCGAGAAAGCGACGATGGCGACGACAGTGAGGCTCTTACGCATTGATTTCACTCCGTTTTACGAGGCGCCCTTCGGCCTGCGGGCGCCATGATGCTACGGGGTAGTTACAGTTATGTTACAAATCAGCGCCGAATGGTCGACCGACCCGGCAAGGCGATCCCCGTATAATTGCCGCCTCCCCAAGACGCAGGAGCCTGGCTGTTGCGAATGCTCGCCGCGATACTGCTGGGCACCCTGCTCAGCACTTGTGCCGCACCCCCGTCCGTGCTCGAGGCCATCCTGCGCACGGGCGAGCTTCGGGTCGTGACGCGTAACACACCGGCGGCGTTCTATTACGGTGCGGACGAACCGCGGGGCGTCGAATATGAGCTCGCGCGCGGCTATGCCGACAAGCTCGGCGTCGGACTACGCATCTACGTCGACGACCAAGTGTTCCCCGATCTCGTGGACGGCAAGGCCCAGATCGGCGCGGCAAGCCTCACGATCGCCGGCGCCCGACGCGACCGCGTCGCCTTCGGGCCCGCCTACCAGGAAATCGAGCCGCTGATCGTCTACCGCCGGGGCACGCCGAGGCCGCGCAAGCTCGCCGACCTCCGCGGCGGCCGGCTCGAGGTCGTCGCAGACTCCTCTCATGCCGCCCTGCTCGAAGAGCTGCGTGCCGAAGAGCCGCTGCTGGCTTGGGTCGAGCAGTCGCAGCGGTCGAGCGACGAGCTCATCCGGCGCGTGGCCGCCGGTGAGATCGACTACACGGTAGCCGACTCGCACCTTTACGAGCTGCTGCGGCACCTGTACCCCGACCTGCGCGTGGCATTTCCGCTCGGCCCGACTGACGGAATCGCCTGGGCGTTGCCGAAGGGCGCCGAGGATCTCCGCGAGAGCATTGCGGCGTACTTCGCGGAGATCGAGGCCACCGGGGAGCTCAAGCGCATTCTCGACCGCTACTATTTCCCCTCGAGCGAGTTCGACTACGTCGGCTCACGCGCCTTCATGCGTCACGTCGACCAGCGGCTTCCTCGTTATCGCGGGTTCTTCCTCGAGGCCGAACGCTCGACGGGCATCGACTGGCGCTTGCTCGCGGCGATCGCTTATCAAGAGTCGCACTGGGATCCGGCCGCCGTATCGCCCACGGGCGTGCGCGGCATGATGATGCTCACCGAGCTCACGGCCAAAATGATGGCAGTCGCCGACCGCCGCGACGCGCGCTCGAGTATCTTGGGCGGCGCGCATTACTACCTGCGCACGCGCAACAAAGTGCCGGAGCGTATCGCCGAGCCCGATCGCTCCTGGCTCGCCGTGGCGGCCTACAACTTGGGCTTCGGCCACCTCGAGGACGCGCGCATCCTCACGCAGATGCAAGGCGCCGATCCCGATCGCTACGACGAAGTGCGCCAGCGGCTGCCGCTCCTGAGCGACAAAGAATGGTTCAGCCGTGTGGAGCGCGGTTTCGCGCCAGGTCCGACAGCCGTCGTTTACGTCGACAACGTGCGCCGCTACTACGAGATCCTCATGTGGCTCGACAGCCACGAGACGCTAACCTCGCAGGAGTTTCTGACGCCGCACTCGCGCCCTATTGGTTAGGGCTTCGCCGCGCCGCGAAAAACGCCCGCAGTAGCGCCGCGCTCTCCTCGGCCCGCACCCCGCCCGTCACCTCGATGCGGTGGTTGAGCTTCGTACCGTCCGTGAGATCGAACGCAGAGCCACACGCTCCCGCCTTAATATCCACAGCGCCGTAGACGAGGCGCGCGATGCGGGCGTGGACGAGCGCGCCGACACACATCGCGCACGGCTCGAGCGTGACATACAGCGTGCAGCCCGGCAGACGGTAGTTGCCGAGCGCACGGCCCGCGGCGCGCAGCGCGAGAATCTCCGCGTGCGCCGTGGGATCGTGCAGGGCGACGGGCGCGTTGGCGGAACGCGCCAGCAACTCGCCCGAAGGGGCGACGACTAGCGCGCCGACGGGGACCTCACCGCCGGCCTCGGCTTCGCGTGCCGCGGCCAACGCTTGCTCCATCCAGGAGCCGTCGGCGTCGGCGCTACTCACCTGTGCTCGCACCACCGGGCGTCATGCAGAGAGCCCCGACGCAACCTGATCTCGCGCGCGCAGCATCGCGGCCACGCTCGCATCCACGTCGGATTCGGTCGTGGCCCACGAGCACACGCTGATGCGCATCGCCGTGCGTCGTTGCCACACCGTACCGCCCGCCCAGCACGTGCCGTCGGCCTGGACGGCCGCGATCACGCGCTCCGTTTCCTCCGGCCGGCCGAACGATACCAGCACTTGGTTCAGGACGACGTCGTTCAGTATCTCGCAACCCGCAGCCTTCAGGCGTTCCGCGAAGCGCTGTGCCGCAGCGCAGTTCCGCTCGATGAGCGCGGCCAGGCCGCGGCGTCCGAGCGAGCGCAGCGCGGCCCACACTTCGACCCCGCGTGCGCGGCGCGAAAACTCGGGCGTGTAGTCGAACGGATTGCGCTCGGCCTGCGCTGCCGGGATGTAGGCCGCTTGGATCGCCATTGCGGCGGCGAGCGCTTCGGTGTCGCGCACGAGCGCGATTCCGCAGTCGTACGGCACGTTGAGCCACTTGTGCGCGTCCGTAGACCAAGAATCGGCGCGCTCCATGCCTTGCAAGAGATGCGCGTAGTGCGGCGAAGCCTTCGCCCATAAGCCGAACGCGCCGTCGACGTGCACCCAGGCCGCGGCCTCGTGCGCACACTCGCAGACCTCTGCCAGGGGATCGAAAGAGCCGGAATTCACGTTGCCGGCCTGCACGCAGACGATCGTCGGGCCGTCGATGCGCGGCAGCTCGCCGGCCCGGATCCTTCCTTGCTCGTCGGCCGGCACGCGCACCACGCGATTGCGGCCGAGGCCGAGCATGCCGAGCGCCTTGAGCACCGTGATGTGCACCTCGTCGCCGACGACCACCGTCACGGGCGGAGCGCCGTAAAGACCATCGGCCTCGACGTTCCAGCCGGCACGCTCGAGCACGGCGTGGCGCGCCGCGGCGAGCGCCGTGAAGTTCGCCATCGTGGCGCCCGTCACGAGCGCGCCCGTCGTTGCGGCGGGCAAGCCGAACAGGTCGTTGAGCCAGCGGAGCACCACCTGCTCCAAGTGCGCCACGCCCGGCGTCACGGAATACATTCCGGCGTTCTGATCCCAGGCACCGGCGAGCCAGTTTGCCGCGAGGGCCGCCGGAAGCGACCCGCCGATCACGAAGCCGAAGAAGCGCGGGCCGGCCATCGCCATCGTGGCGGGAGTCACGAGCTCGTCGAGCTCGGCAAGCACACGATGCGCATCGTGCGGCTCCTCCTGCAGCGGCACGTCGAGCGCGGACAGGCGGCGCACGGCCTCAGGGTCCGGCGCCACGTGGCGCTTGGGCAGGCTCGCCAAGTACTCGGCAGCGCGGCGTGCGGCATCCTCGAGCAGCGGTTTCATGGGGGACCTCTCGCGCGGCACTCTAGCCCGAGACGCACCCGACCGGCTATGTTGCAAGGAGCGACAGATCGGTTCGAGCAGGCTTCGAGTCATGGCTTCGACATTTTTCGCACGACGCGCCGCGCGCGTGCTCCTCGCGGGCGCGTTGCTTTCATTGCTGTCGAGCGCGCACGTCGCGTCGGCGTTCGACTTCGACGACGTCGCCGCTCTCGCGCGGCGCAAAGCGCGCGCGCGGTACGAGCCGCCCGATCGCGCGCAGCCCACGGAGCTCGAATTGCTGGGCTACGATCGTTACCGCGACATTCGCTTCCGCCCCGATCGCGCGATCTGGCGAGCCGAAAGTCTCCCATTCGACCTGATGTTCTTCCATCGCGCCCAATCGAACCCGCGCGTGCGCATGAGCGAGGTCGTCGGGAGCGAGGCGCGGCACCTTCCATACGACAGCACCGATTTCGACTTCGGAGAGAACTCGCTGCAGCCCGAGACGTGGGGCGAGCTCGACTACGCGGGTGTGCGCGTGCACTACCACCTGAACGGGCCCGAGTACAAAGACGAGCTCATCGTGTTCTTGGGCGCGAGCTATTTCCGCGCGCTCGCGGCCGGAACGCGTTATGGATTGTCGGCGCGAGGCTTGGCCGTCGACACCGTGGGCAGCCAGGGCGAGGAATTCCCGTTCTTCCCCGAATTCTGGATCGTGAAGCCCGCTCCGGACGCGCGCACGTTGCGCATGTTCGCGCTGCTCGACTCGCCGCGCGTGAGCGGCGCCTATCAGTTCGACGTGACGCCGGGCGACGAGACAGTCGTCGACGTGCGCACGCGGCTATACCTCCGCGCGCCCGTCGGCACGCTCGGCGTCGCGCCGCTCACGAGCATGTATCACTTCGGCGAGAACCAGCCGCATCGAGCCGACTTCAGGCCCGAGGTCCACGACTCCGACGGCCTCATGGTGGCGACCGGCGACGGCGAGTGGCTGTGGCGGCCGCTCATCAACCCGAACGCGCCCCTGACGACGTCGTTCACGATGCGCGAGCTTACGGGGTTCGGCCTCATGCAGCGCGACCGCAGCTTCTTAAGCTACGAGGATCCCGAGGCGCGCTATGACTTGCGGCCCAGCGCGTGGGTCGAGCCGCTGGGCTCGTGGGGCCCGGGCCGCGTCGAGCTCGTGCTCCTACACACGCCGAACGAGACCAACGACAACGTCGTCGCGTACTGGGTGCCCGAACGGCTGCCAGCACTCGGCCAGCCGCTCGACTTTGCTTATCGCCTGCACTGGCAGGGCGCGCGAGTCGTTCAGCGGCCGCCCGGAGCCTGGGTCATGCAGTCGCGCGCGGGCCGAGGCTATCGCGAGCTTGCCGACGACGAGCAGCAGTTCATGGTCGACTTCGTCGGCCCGTCGCTCGCGGCGTTACCGTCGAGCGCGCCAGTCAGAGCCCAAGTCTCGGCGCCCGCAAACGGTGAGATCCTCGAGACGAATGCATACCGCGTCGAGGCCACGGGCGCGTGGCGCATGATGGTTCTCGTCAAGCAGCTCGACACCACGAAACCCGTCGAGCTGCGCGGGTATCTTCAGAACGGCGCGGACGTGCTCACGGAGACGTGGAGCAACCTCGTGCCGCCGCGCTGAACGAGCCTGCATCGTTCTCGACGCGCTGAACTAGAATGTCGCTTCCCTTGTTTTCGCACCCGATGATGAGGCTCGCGCATGTCCCGCGATGATGACGCCACAAAACTCGCTCGCTTCGAGACCGCTCTAGAACAGTTCATCGAGCGCATCATGGAGGATCGCTATGTGCTCGCGGTCGTACAGGTCGGGAGCTTGCTGCTCGAAACGATGTGGCAACGCGAGTCGCTCTCGCTGTGGATTATCGAGGCGGACGGCGTCACGCGGCGGCTTCCCAGCGACGGGACGGACGAACGCATCTTTCGCACCCTCGCCGAGAACGGCATCAACATTCACGCCGAGGTAATTCCACGCAGCCGATTCAAGAAAATGGTCGAGGGCGCTTCGCGGACTGCGTTCTCGTGCAACTTCTTCGCCGAGCGGCGAGTCGTTGCCAGCAAGGACAAGTCGATCGACGGCTGGTTCACGAAAGCCAACCGCCTCGCGACGAAGGACCAGGAGCGCGAGCTGCTCGCCTTCTCGACGTGGACCATCCACGCCTGTCACCACGCGCGCAAACGCCTCGACTTGAAGGGCGACCTCGCGCTCGGGGCCCAGGAGACGCTCGGGGCCGCCCACAGCGTGGCCCACACCGAGATCATTCGCCGCGGCGAGGTGTGGGAGCAGGACGTCATCTACCGCGCCATCGAACGGGCACCGGACCTGTTTCGCACGATCTACCTCGACGTGCTCGCTAGACCTAAGAACAAGCGAGTGCTCTCGGCCGCCCTCGATTGCATCGACGCGTATCTCGACGAGCATTACGCGGCTCATTTGAAGCCCCTGCTCGACTACCTGAAGAAGCAAAATCGGGTGGTGCCGTTATCGGAGATCGGCGATCACTTCGCGTTTTCGCAGGTGCATCCCGGTCACCTGGAATCCGCTTGCGAGTGGCTGGAGAAAAAGGGGCTGCTCGAGAAGGTCTCGGCGCCGTTCAAGCTGACGAAGCGGAGCACGGAGCGTGTCGAAGAGCCGGCGTATTTCCTCGACGCCGGACGATGAGAGCTGAATGCGAACGACCATCGAGATTCGCGGGGCCCGCGAGAACAACCTACAAAACGTCGACGTAGAGATTCCGCGCGATCGGCTCATCGTCGTCACGGGCGTGAGCGGGTCCGGAAAATCGTCGCTCGCCTTCGATACCGTGTACGCCGAAGGACAGCGGCGTTTGCTCGCGTCGATGTCGACGTTCGCGAAGCGCTTCGTCGGGCAGCTCAAGAAGCCCGACGTCGACTTCGTCAACGGCTTGTCGCCGGTCGTGTCGATCGACCAAAAGACCGTCGGTTCCAACCCGCGTTCGACGGTCGGCACGATGACCGACATCTCCGATTACCTGCGCATGCTGTTCGCGACGATGGGCACGCCGCACTGCCCGATGTGCGGCGAGACTCTGGCCATTCGCACTCCGCACCAGCTCATGGAGCACATCCTGTCGCTGCCGAAGGGCACCGAGGTCGAGGTGCGGGCGCCGGTCTACAAGATTCACGGCGAGGACTACGAATTCCTCTTCGATCTCGTCCGCGTCAACGGCTACCGCCGGGCGCGCATCGACGGCAAGCCGCGCGACCTCGGCGAGCACATCGAGCTCGACGAAGACGAGCCGCACACGATCGAAGCCGTGATCGATTCGTTCGTCGTCGGCCCCGACATCGATCGGCAAATCGTGACGTCGCTCGAGCATGGACTCAAGCTCGGCGACGGCGTGCTCGGCTTTCACATCGTGAAGCCGAAGCAACTCGGCTCGCCCCACAAGAAGTTCTATGACGGCTTCGGCTGCGCCGGTCACCGGCTCGTCGCCGGCGACATGCAGGCGGGCCAGTTCACCTTCAACGACCCCGCGGGCGCTTGCGTTACGTGCGCCGGCATCGGAACCGCGATGCGTGTGCATCCGTCGCTGCTCGTGCCCGATCCACGGCGGACGTTGAACGAGGGGGCGTTCGTCAATGCCGCGCTCGGCAACAGCCCCGACAGTTGGGGCGGCCGCATGCTCTACAGTCTCGCGGCTCACTATGGCTTCAGCCTCGACACGCCGTTCCAAGAGCTCGCCGAGGAGCACGTGCAGCTCCTGTTCTACGGCACCAAAGGAGAGCAATTCGAGGTCGTCGTGCCGCCCAAGGCGAAGATCGGCCACCAGCACGCCGGCAAGAAGATCAAATTCAACGGCGTCGTCAATCAGCTCGAACATTCATATCGGCAATACCGCAAGCAGGGCACGTCGAATGCCGGCATGGACGAATACTTGAAGCAGGTGATGGTCGAGTACGACTGCCCCGAGTGCGGCGGCGCACGCCTCAAACGGACGCGCCGCCTCGTGACGATCGATGGCCGCAACCTGTACGAGGTCGGCGAGATGCACCTGGCCGACCTGCTCACGTTCGTGAAGGCGATCAAGCCGAGCGCCCGGCAACGCGCCATCGCCGAGACGATCGTGCGCGAAGTCGCAACCAGGCTCGAGCTGCTCATCGCGATCGGCCTCGACTATCTGAGCCTCAATCGCCGTTCCGCGACGCTTTCAGGCGGTGAGTCGCAGCGCATCCGGCTGTCGTCGCAGATCGGCTCGGGACTCATGGGCATGCTCTACGTGCTCGACGAGCCGAGCATCGGCCTGCACCCCAAAGACAACGTCAAGATGATCGAGACGCTCAAGCGTTTGCGCGATCTCGGCAACACGGTCATCGTCGTGGAGCACGACGCCGACACGATTCGCGCTGCGGACCACATCCTCGAAATCGGTCCCGGCCCCGGTGCGCACGGCGGCCGGATCGTCGCCGAGGGTCCGTTGCGGAAGATCCTCAAAGACGCGAGCTCGCTCACGGGCCAGTACCTGAGCGGCAAGAAAAACATCGCCATCCCTAAGCGCCGGCGGCCCGGCAGCGGCAAGACGCTCGCGATCCGCGGCGCGCGGCAGAACAACCTCAAGAACATCGATGTCGAGATTCCGCTCGAACAGTTCGTCTGCGTGACCGGCGCCTCGGGATCGGGGAAGAGCTCGCTGATTCACGACATCGTCCAGAAGCGTCTCTATTCGCTGTTCCACGATAGCCGTGTCTTCGCCGGTGCGCACGACGAGCTCAAAGGCGCCGAGCACTTGACCGACGTGATCGACGTCGACCAGTCGCCGATCGGCCGCTCCTCGCGTTCGAATCCCGCCACCTACATCGGCTTCTACGACGCGATTCGCACGTTGTTTGCGGAGACCGCCGAGGCGAAGCAACGCGGTTTCACCGCTTCGACGTTCAGCTTCAACGTCAAGGGCGGCCGTTGCGAGGAATGCGGCGGCGAAGGCACGATCACGACGCAGCTCTCGTTCATGCCCGACGTGGAAGTCCTCTGCCCGACGTGCAAGGGCGCGCGTTACAACCAGGACACGCTCGAGGTCGAATACCACGGGAAGAACATCGCCGAGGTTCTCGACCTGTCCGTCGAAGACGGCGTCGCGTTCTTCGCGGGCGAACCCGCGATCGCGCGCAAGATCGCCGTCCTGAACGAGCTTGGCCTGGGCTACCTCACGCTCGGTCATCCGTCGACGATTCTCTCGGGCGGCGAAGCCCAACGCGTCAAGCTCGCGGGCGAGCTCGGCAAGCTCAAACGCGGCAAGCACAATCTGTACATCCTCGACGAACCGACGACGGGCCTGCACTTCGCGGACATCGATCGACTGCTCGTGAGCCTGAACCGACTCGTCGACACCGGTCACTCGGTGGTCGTGATCGAGCACAACCTAGATGTCATCAAGACGGCCGATCATGTCATCGACCTCGGCCCCGAGGGAGGCCACAACGGCGGCCGGCTGATCGCCTGTGGGACTCCCGAGGAAATCGCGGCGTGCAAGGCGTCGCACACCGGGAAGGCGCTCGTGGAGTTGCTATCTCCGCGGTAGGGCGCGACTCGTGCCGGCGCGCCGATCGCGGCCGGTCTCCCGCACGCTAGCGATGCAGCATCAAGACCGGCATGTCGGCGTTGAAGAGCATGTGCTCCGTGACACCGCCGAAGATCAGTTGGCGAAGGCGATGCCGGCTATACGCACCCATCACGAGCAGGTCGCTCTCCGTCTCGCGATACGCTCCCTCGATCTCTTTCTCGACACTGCGCCCTCTCGTGGCAAGGCGGTCGATCCTGACGTCCCAGTTCGCAAGATACTGAGCGAGATGTGACGATTTTGGCCCAGCTCTATTTTCGGGTCCGCTACTCACGACGACGACCTGCTTGGCCTGCTGCAGAAGAGGAATCGCCGCGGACACGGCCAGGGCGGCCTCCGCGCTCTGGTTCCAAGCCACGAGAATCCTGTTGCCGACCGTCGTTAGCGGTTTTTGCGGAACGACCAGCACCGGCCTTGCGGAATGCAATACCGCGGCGAGCAGAAACGCCGTGGCGCGGCCAGCGCTCTTCGGCTTAGGGCGCGCGAGGACCGCTAAATCGGCGATCGGGCCCGCGATGGCGAACATGCGCGCCGGGGTACCGACGAGCTCGTGCCAAAACGCTCGCCGACGCTGGCCGACGCGAGCGCGTCTTGCGAAATCGAAGCCATGCCGCGCGGCCGTCCGTACGTACGCCTTGCGCGCCGAGCGGCTCGTGAGGGACGTGCTCGGCAGCACTGCGATCGACTTGCCGTAGACGACGTCCGGCATCAAGCGCACCTCACGGGACGACGGCTCGAATCGCTCGCCGCGAACATGGCAGCCCGCCACATTGGCTCCGATACGCTCGGCAAGCGCGAACGCCGTATCGAGTGCAAGCACGCTTTCCGGCCGATCGGCCGTTGGCACGAGAATCAAGCGCACGGACCTCTCCCCTTGGCTGCCGCTGCCGATGGCATGATGCTGCTATTCTCTCCCACGATGAAGTGCGGAATGTGCGTAGGCATTGGCCCCGTCGCAAATTCCGTCCCACCGGCACGCAAATGTCACTTGACGCCGACAGGTCGAGCCTGCGCTCGGACGTTTCGATGAAGGAGTCTTGGCTTTGATCTGGCTCGCGTGGACGGTGTTTGCCGCCGTCGTTGCAGTGATCGGCGTCGCCGGCTACCGGATGTGCAAAGCGGCCGATGACATCGCCGAAATTTCAGGCCTGAGCCGAGCTTGGGTGGGCCTGCTGCTGCTGTCGATCGCCACGTCGTTGCCGGAGCTGGCGACTGGCGTGAGCGCGATCGTGGTGATCGCTGCGCCGAACATCGCCGTCGGCGACGCGCTCGGTAGCTGTGTGTTCAACCTGCTGATTCTCGTGGTGATCGAGCTGCTCAGTCGTGGCGATTCACTCTATGTCCGCGCAGGATCCGGCCACTCGGTCTCCGCCGCCTTCGGCGTGATTCTCGCGGGTTTCGTTGCGTTCAGCATATTGATCGCGCCCGCGATGCCGAACTTGCGCATCGGCCACGTCGGCCTCTACGCCCCCGTGATTCTCGGAACCTACTTGATCGCGCTGTACACCGTGTTTCAGCACGAGCGGCGCACGATCGCCGCCGTTGGGCACCAACCGCTGATTCCCGGAGTGTCCCCGCGATCGCTCAAGATCGCCGTCCGCCGCTACGCGGTCTCGGCCGTGTTCGTCATCACCGCCGGCGCCCTTTTGCCGCGTGTGGCCGTAGAAATCGCACAGCAAATGGGCTGGAGCAACACGTTCGTCGGCACCATCTTCGTCGCGCTCGCTACCTCGATTCCCGAAGTGGCGGTCTCGATCACCGCGATGGCGATCGGGTCGGTCGACATGGCCGTGGCCAACCTACTTGGCAGCAATTTGTTCGACTTTGCGATCGTGGCGCTCGACGATCTGGTCTATACGCCGGGTCCGATACTGAGCGCCGTCGCCCCTTCGCATGCCGTCACTGCCATCTCGGCCGCCGTCATGAGCGGCGTCGCGATCATCGGATTCAGCTACCGGCCGAGGAGTCGTTTGCTACGGGTATCGAGCTGGGTGGGCATCGCGCTGTTCAGTCTTTACCTGTTCAACGCCTTCGTGCAGTACCTCCACGGGGAGTGAGCAGGGAACGTTGTGGCTCGCCTCACTCGCCTCGGTTGACGTCGAAGACCTCGGCGCCCTCCGACGGCGCGCTATAGATCTCGATCATCGACGCGCGGCGCGGAATCGGAAGACCTTTCGCTTTCGCCTCCTCCACCTCGCGCTCGTACGCTCGCTCCCCAGCCAGCCCGCCGCCGACGGCGAAGTTGCCCTCGTGACACGAGTACTCGTAGACCTCGTAGCTCCCCTGCGTGGTCCACATCGCGCGTACGGTGAACGGCGCCGTATAGGTTGCGGGATCGTCGATCGTGATGCGGTACTCGATCATGTCCGGATCGACGCGACGGATACGCTCCGTCGTGCGCAGGCTCGTGCTGTTCGGTGCGCCGGCGCCGACGCTGGTCTTGTCCGTGAAGCCACTCGTCTCGACGACGAGCGTGTCGCCGTCCCAGCGACCGCGTGAGTTGCCGTTGTATTGCGCCACGCCGTCCGCAAGGTGCGGCCGGCCGTCGAGCGGAATCACGCGCGTCTCGTGCACCATCTCGTACGTGATCGTGACGCTGTCCGGGCTCTGCGCGATCACGATGCCGTTACCGTACAGCACGGCGGTCATGCCGGCGCTCAAGCCGCGCGCGATGCAGCGATCGTACAGCGAGAAGTCCTCGAACGCGTCGAACGGACCGGGGCCGAACGAGCCCAAGCCCGCGGCGGCGGCGGCTCGCGCGCGTCCGTCGGCCGTGAGCGCCGGCGTACGGCCGTTCGGCGGATCGACGACGAGCGACGAAAAACCGAACACGCGCGTGCCGTACGCGACGCGATGGAACGTCTGCACGTTGGCCGCGTGGTCGCTGCCGGCCTGCTGACGCTTCGCGCGCTCGATGAACTCGGGCTCGCTCAAGAACTCTTGCGTGCCGAGCGCCTGCGGGCGGTCGAACGGGATGCCGCGCATGTCGTCCGTCGACCACGTGCCGGTAAGGCTCGGATGGCCCCACGACGTCTTCGGCGCGGTCCATCGGCCGTTGTACGCCGCGGCCCTTCTTTCGGCGGGCACGCGCCGCTCCGCGGACAACTCGAGACCGGCCGGAACGGGGGGATTCAGCGCCTCGACCTCCGGCGACGGCGCTCGAAGCGCCGGCCCGCCTGCGGGTGCTTGCGCGAACACCATGGCGAAGGCGAACACGCCTGCAAGCACGGCCGCGAACCGAATCGTCGTACCTGTAATGGACATCGATGGTCTCCGAATGCCTCATCGTAACGCGCAAGGCGCTGTAGCCAGCGTAGCTTCAGTCCTCCGCCCGTTCGAGCCTTTCCGCGAGCGCGTTGACCCGCAACAAGGCGTTCATGTCGCTCTTCCGATACGCGTGCTCCATGGCCGCGAACAGGTGGGATTGCTCGAGCGCCAAGCGCTCGGGGTGCCGTTCGAGCAGCGTCACGTAGTGCGCAAACACGCGGTTGTGGGCGGGCCTCGTGCGGCGCGCAACGGCGTGGCGAACCACCGCATGCAGCGCGTAGCGCTCATGCAGCGGCTGCTGCACCAAGTGCCACCGTTCGAGCTCGGCGAGCGCCGAACCGAGCCGCGCAACCCGTGCAAGCTTGGCGAGCGACACCGCATCCACGTGGTCGCCCTCCACGTGCGCCAGCACGGCGAGTGCGCGGCGAGCCTCGACGCGGAGCCGTGGCCAGGCCCATTCAATCAGTAGCGCGATCTCCGGCAAGTCGTCCTCGTGCTCCAGTGCGCGTACGCGTGTCACACCGGCACCCCGTAAGAAATCACCAAGCACTTGCGCGCTCGCCGCACGCGACGCCACGATGCTGTCGGCTATGTCGAGCGCGAGCGGGTTCCAGCGCAACAGACGCGTGAGAGCTGCGACCCGCGGGAACGCGCTCCGGCCCGATGTGACGAGCGGCGCGATCACGGGAAAAATCAACACGCCTGAGAGCAGGCAGCGGCGCGCCGTGATCACGAAGGTCGTGTTGGATTCGGGGAATGCGTCGAACAATTGCTCCATGGCGCGATCGTCCTCGTGGTTGTCGAGCACGATCAGCCGCTCCGGACCACGAGCCAGGAATCGCCGGAGTCGGTCCACGCGGCCGTCACCGAGCCCAGTGCCGAAGCGCAGCGCGAGCATTTCGCTCAATGTGTAGAAGCCCCACGCGCCGGAGCGGAACCAGTCGATGCGACCGCCGAATGCAGCGCGCAGCCTAACCCCAAGCGCCGCGGCCAACATCGACTTGCCGCTGCCGCCGGGGCCGACCAGCGCGATGCGCGTGGGTCGTGCGGTGGCAATCGTGCGCTCGAGCGTACGCAACTCGGCGCTACGCCCCTTCATTCCAAGCGGTCGTGGGGGAAAAATCGACCGGCGAGATGTTTTGCGGACCGTCTGTCTACGCACGGTGGATCATCGTGGCAGCTTACCGCGCGCGAGCGTTGCCTTACGACCTGTCGCCACCCGAGACAAGGGCTTCGAGCAGGTCGGCAAGCGGCACGCGCGCGATGGCGACTCCAGAATCCGAGAAACCGTACGGAACGATGAGCTCGTCCGCATGTAGGATGGCGCCGCAGGTGTACACCACGTTCGGCACGTAACCTTCGCGCTCGTCCTCGTCCGGCTCGATGAGCGGCGCGGCTAAATGGCCCTTTACGTGCCGCGGATCCTCGAGATCCAGCAACATCGCACCGATCGTGTAGCGGCGCATCGGGCCGACGCCGTGAGTGAGCACGAGCCAACCGGCGGGCGTCTCCAGCGGCGACCCGCAATTGCCGATGTGCAGCAGCTCCCACGGATACTGGGGGCGGTAGAGCTCCGTCACCTCGTCCCAATAGTGCACGTTGTCCGACGTCGACAGATGCAAGTTCTCCCGATCTCGGCGCGAGAGCATGACGTATTTGCCGCCGATCTTTCGTGGAAATAGGGCCATCCCTTTGTTCTGGGCAGCCGCGCCGTTCAGCGTCGAGATCCTAAATCGCACGAAGTCTTCGGTCTCGATGAGCTGCGGCAAGATGGAGAAGCCATCGTACGCGGTGTACGTGGCGTAGTACTTGGTGCTGCCGTCGCGATCGGTGAACAAGACGAAACGAGCGTCCTCCATCCCTCGGGTTTCGTTGGGGCCGGCGGGGAAGATGACGCGCTCGGCGAGACTCGAGTCCGCTGGAAAAGTGGCCACGTAATTGGACGAGGCCAGCACGCGAATGATTTTCGAGGTCTCGAACCAGATCGCTGGGGGAGCCCCGCCCGATTCCCGGATGCTCAACGAAGCCTCGAGCTCCTCCGGCGTGAACGTGCTCCCGAGCCGATCCAACAGCCCGGACGACAATTCGTTGATCGCACCGAGCTCCTGCAATTTGGCGGCGAAGTGCGCTTTGTCGAAGTGGGCTGGAGGCGTTCTCCGCCCCGCGACCAGATGCGGCCCGGCAGCGTCGATTCCGATCTCGCCGTTCGCGCCGAGCACGCCCGAGCGGAACTCGATCGACGACAAATGGCCTTCTCCGACAGCGCGCAAGCTCATCACGAAACGCTTCGCGCCGCTCGGCAGGCCGCTCTGATCGGGCGCCGGTACGATCGACGGATTGAAGAGCGCGGCCGCTTCGACCGAGTACTCGTGAGTGAAGTAAGCGCCGATCAAGTGCCGCCGGTCAGCCGAGACATCGACGTCCGTGGGGACCCAGTGGGCGACCGCGGCGAAATGCCGCTCCCAAATCCCGTGCAGGTCCCGGTGACGCTGCGCGAAACGCTGCTCCATCTCGGCCATCAGCGATCGAACGTCCTGCTCGGGAATAGCGAGGACCCGTGACATCAGCAAGTGCGCGCGCGATTCGCCGGGCAAGATCGCTTCCTCGCCGGGCAGATACGGCTTGGCGAGCACGCGGCGCGCATCGCGTGCTAGCCGGCACTGAGTGCGCCTAATGCGGATTGGCGGCATTCGCGCCGGCAGGTGAGCGGTGGTCGGCATCGTACTCGAGCTCACCTGCGTCCACTTCCAGCATCTCGAGCAGGGCCATGAGAAAACAAACCGTGCTCTCGGCTCCTTGGTTCCGGTTCACGTGCGACTCGCCGATCCCGTCGTGGCACCCGCCGGTCGCAAAGTCATAGAGCGGCACGCCAAGCCGATTGGAGCCGAGGAACCAAGCGAACGCCTCGTGCATGCGCACCAAATAGTGCCGGTCCCTGGTGACCGAGTACGCGCAGCTGAGCGCAAGCACGAGGGCGGTTGCGTCGATGGCCTGCTCGTCGGCACGCGCCTTTTCGCCGCCGACGCTGTGCCAACCGGTGTTGCCGACGAGCCGCACCTGATCGCCGTGGAAGCAGACCTCCTCGAGAAATTCGAGCGAGGCGCGCGCGTCGTGCAGCGTGGCCCGCTCGCCCGTGACCGAATACGCGGCGAACAGCGCGAGCGGCAGGATCGCGTTGTCGTACGTGAGCGTCGACTCGAACCAACGCCAATCGTCCGTCGCGTTGGCGCGATAAACGTCGAGCAACTTCGCGACCAAGCCATCGAGCAGCCGACGCTCTTCGACGGCGCCGGGCTCCACTGCGAGAACCATGACGAGGCCGAGCACGACCTGCGCGCCGCCGCGAGGCCCGAGATTGCCGGTGTGCGGCAGAGCACGCGTCAGCATCTCGCGCGCGAGCATGCGGCAACCCTCGTCTGCCGCCATGCTTGCAGTGACGCCGAGCGCCCAAATCGCGCGCCCGATGCAATCGTCCGACGCCGGCGCCGAGTCGAGAACGCGCCCATAACTCATGAAGTTACGAAAGCTGCCGTCCGGCTGCTGCGACCCGTGCAGATAGCTCAAGTAGCGAGTGACGAGCATGCGCGTCTGCGCACCCGCCTGAATACGGTCGGCGCGCACGGCCACGATCAACGCGCGCGCATTGTCGTCGACGCAGTAGCCCGTGCTGCGGGCGGGCACGCTGTAAACCGCATGCTGGATGATCCCGGTGTCGTCGGTCATTCGCAGTAGATGGTCGAGGCTCAAATCCGGCAAGCTGCTCACCGCGAGCGGTTGCGCCGCGGGATGCGTGGCGGGCTCTTGCTCGGCCATACGCACGGCGGTACGCATGATCTCGTAGTAGGCGCCGCCGACCTCGGGCCAAGCCATCTCTCGCGCAAGAGCGAACGCGGCGTCGCGGGTTCGCTCGAGCTCCGCGGGCGAGCTGAACAACTCGAGCAACGTCCGACTCAAGGCCTCGTGATCGTTGAAAGGGAACAACCGGCCGCGGCCGTCCGCGAGCAACTCCTGCGCGTGCCAATACGGCGTCGAAACCACGGCCGCGCCCGCGCCCATCGCGTACGAAAGGGCGCCGCTCGTCACCTGCGCCTCGTTGAGATAGGGACTGACGAAGACGTCCGCCGCGAGGAGATAGCGGTGAAGCTCCTCGTCGGCGACGAATTGGCCGCGAAACGCCACGTGGTCGCGCACGCCGAGCTTCTCGGCCTCGCGCTCGAGCAGCGTTCGATACGCCTCGCCTTCCCGCCGAATGATGACCGGATGCGTAGCGCCGACGACGAAGTACATGACGTCCGGGAACCGGCGAACCACGGCGGGCAACGCACGAATCACCGTCTCGATGCCTTTGTTGCGGCTGAGCAGCCCGAACGTGAGGAGCAACCGTCGAGCCGCCACACCGAACTCGGCCTTTAGCGCCTGTCGATCGGTCCCGCGAGCCAGCACGGGAATTCCATGCGGAATGATCCGCACCTTCGATCCACTCACGCCGTACGAAGTCGCGAGCAGGTCTCGTGCAATTTGGCTCATTACAATGAGTTGCTCGCAGCGCTCCCACATCTTCCGCACGATGGCCGCTTGATTCTCCGACGGACGCTTGAGAACCGTGTGAAGCGTGACCACTGCGGGTACGCGCAACGCGTAGACGAAATCGAGAAGATATCCGCCATCGTCGCCGCCGAAAATGCCGTATTCGTGCTGAATGCACACCAGGCGAACGCTGCTGTAATTGACGAACTCGGCCGCCCGGGCGTAGTCGGCTTTGACGTTCTGCCTGATCTCGAACTTGACGTCGGCGGAATACTGGTACTGTCCCGCGGGATCGGTGACGGCGAGCACCACTGGCGATACGCGTCCAGCGCCCGCCACCGCGCGAGCGAGATCTGCGGTGAACGTCGCGATACCGCACCGTCGCGGACCGTACGTGCCGACGAATGCCACCGGCATCGCGCCGTCGCTGGTATCGATCGCCGATGCCGCCGGATCGTACTCGGCGTCCGCTCGCAAGTTTCGGGGCGCGCGCAACGGCGGCGGAGTGTCGGGATTCACTGGCATCTCCGACCAGCGTACACGCCGCAGCGGCGAGCGCCTACCCGAGCCACGTTAGCGGCCGGGGCCGCCGTTGGGAGCGGCGGTCGGATCGATCGAGAGCAACGCGAACGGCACGACCGCGACGTCACCGCTACCCGAGCTCTTGGCGTCTTTCAACGTCATGCAGGTCAGCTTCGCGCCGCACGAGTTACGGAAACCACACGACCATCGAAACGCGTGGCGTTCAGGCCGTTGGCGGCCCTTTGGGCCTCGGCCGCGGTCTTCATTTCGATGAAGCCGTAGCGGTGCATGCGGCCCGTTTCCGGATCGCGTTTGAGCTTCACCGAGAGCACCGTCCCGAACCGTTGGAATGTGCCTGCAAGCATCTCTTCCGTCGTAGACGATGAAAGATTGCTCACGTAGAGCGATGTGCTCACGTGTGCTCCTGTGATGGGGTATCGCCGGCGAAGTGCGGCTGAAACCAATATACACCGAAGTTCGGAACGGCGCGTGGAATTCGCAGCGATCATGCGAACGCACCATACCGCCGGAATGGACCGCTGGGCCGCGACAGGTCGCGAAAGACATCGAAGGACCTGCGATTCGATTTTTGCTTTTCTTTGCATTCGACAGCCCTCGGCAGCTGGGACGGATGGGCCGGCGGTGGTAGTCTCATAGCAAGGGCAGGCACGTCGCGGGCGGCCTAACCGTTGGCTTCACTGAAGTTCTAGGGGGCGCGAAATGATCAAGCGGGCTTTAGGGGTAATCTTTGCCGCGGGGCTTCTCACTACCGGCACGTCGTCGGCGCATCACTCTCTCTCCGGCGTATACGACATTCGCAAGACGGCTGAGTTGACCGGTGTCGTCACGAGGGTCGCGTTCATTAATCCGCATGGCGCCATGCATGTCGAGGTGGACAAGGACGGCGCCAAGACCGAGTGGATACTGACCACGGGCTCGGCCAACGTGCTGCAGAGCCTCGGCTTCGGCACCGGCGGGCCCAATAGGGTCATAGAGGGCGACACCGTGACGATCGGCTATTTCCCGGCACGAAACGGCAAGCCGCTGGGATTCATCCGGACGATTACGCTGCCGAACGCGACAACGATCGAATTCAATCCCGATTGACAGCCGCATCTTAGGATTAGGGGGAACTACCATGGCCTTGAGAATAGGGTCGACCTCAACGCGTGTCGCGCTCGCAGCCGGCCTCGCGACCGTCCTCTCGGTCGTGGCGTACGCGCAGTTCGGCGGAGGCCCGCCGGCGCCGCCATACACGCCCGCGGAAGGCGCCAAGGACCTGAAGTCCGTGCTATTCAACTGGCCGTGGCACATGGGCATGCTCCGCGGCATCGAGGAGCATGAGCTCGCCGTCACGCTCGAGTATCGCGGTGAAGGGACGATCCAAGTAAACGGTCAACCTTGTGCGATCACGCCCTACGAGGAAGCGCGGGAAGGCGAGCTCGGTACGTCGGGATACCGCATCAGCAACGCGTACCAATTTGCCGGCAGCCGCACGCAGATCGAATGCACGCTGCCGAATGGTCGGACGTATTCCAACATCGAGGTCGTCAGCGGGGAGTACGCCTGGGATGAAGACCGCCCGGGCGCCGGTCTCGTGCCGGACGAAGGCACGGCCAAACCGATGCGCGAAAGCGTCGATGAGCGTTTGATCCGTCTCTGGGCCAGCCCTCAGGGCGCGCCGAAAGCGGCCTTGGCGGGCGCCGGAATCGACCCGATGAAAGTGTTCCGCAATCCCGGCGGGCTGCTCGAGGAAGGCACCTCGAAGATCGGCGACACCTCGGTCACCTGGGACGGCGATACCCCGGTCGTTACGTTCCCGATTCCGGGCGTCGACGACGCAACGGCGGTTGCTAGGCTCGACGATCGCTTCATGACCGAGTCCGTGGTCGTCACGCAGGGACGCAATCGATACGAGTTCACGTACAGCGACTACAACGACTACAACAATCCGCTGAATCTGATCGAAGTCTACATGCCCGGGAGAATGGTGGAGCGCCGCAACGGCCAGGTCGTGCGCGACGTGAACACGGTCGTGACGGAAACGGGCAGTGTCTACGTCGTCATGCCCGTGCCCCCGAACGTGGGCCCCACGCAGCCCCTACCGATGTATGGGAGCGACCAGCAAGCGCCGGTGCTCACTTCCAACGCTCCGACGCCGCGTTTGGCCAGCGGCAAGCCCGACCTGACCGGTAGCTGGACAGGCGGGAACAAGTTTTTCATCTGGCGCTATGGCAATCGCCGGTGCGCACCTACCCAGCTCGACGGCTGTAGCCCGCAGTGGAATCAGACTGTCGATTTCGAGTTCGAGGCGGCTTCGCGCTTCGGCCCGAATCGCCCCATCTACAAACCCGAGCACTGGGACAAGGTCGTCTATCTCGACATGTGGACGAACCGTTTAGATCCGATCATGACGTGTCAACCGATGGGTATCCCGAGGCAAGGGCCGCCCGGGCGCATCTTCCACACCGAAAACGACATCACGTTGCTCTATGGTCGCGGCGGCGACGGCGGCGGCGGTTATTCCGACTTCCGCGTGATCGCAACGGACGGCCGCGCGTTCGACGAAAGGCAGATCATCCAGACCAAGTACACGGGTCATTCCGTCGGCCGCTGGGAAGGCGACACGCTCGTGATCGAGTCGGTCGGCTTTACGCCGGATACCTGGCTCGCGCGCGGCGGTTTCTTTCACTCCGAGGACATGAAGGTCTTCGAGCGCTTCACGCGGCAGGGCGATCAGATGCTCTACGAGGTGACGGTCGAGGACCCGCAAGTGCTGCTCCAACCCTGGAAGCTGAACCCGATGCTGCGAACCATCGCTGGTAGCGGTGGACCCGGTGGGGGTGGCGGTGGTGGCTTCGGTGGCGCCGGATTGATCGGTTCGGAGCGCGGCGCTTGCCAGGAAGAAGAGCTCGACGACATCGCGAATCAGATTCGCCACTAGAATTTGCGCCCTTCCGCGCCGGACGTCGACCAGACGTCCGGCGCTCGTGCTTTTCCCGAGCGCGTCCCTAGTTTGCGTAGGGTCTGGGCTGTAATTCTTCGCTCGCAGGAGTGAAAGAGCTCACGGTCTCGCGTATGGCGCCGGCATTGGCTGGCGGGAAAAAGCGTCCCGCGCGCGACGCGGTGGTCTCGAGCGACGCTCGCACCAGCTTTTCGAGCTCCGGCGGGAGTACAAACGGGAACTCCGGAACGTCGCCGTCCTTGGGATGCACGGTGCTCGGCAACGACGACATCGCCAAGAAAAGCGATACGAACGTAACGCTTCTGGCGGGCAACTCTTCTCTCATGATCGCCGCGCGGGCGGCGCTGCCCATGCTGTGCGGACCCGTGAGCCTGTACGAGGCTTGATTGAAGGAGCAACACCATAGCTTCGCGAGCAACAACGGGTCCGCGAGGAGCTCGCGCGTGCCGGGGAGGCAGCCGATCTCCTTGGCGATGGAGTCGAGGTACAACACCTGCGACGGTATCGCCTCGACGTGGCGGGGACTATATTCCGTGAACTTCTCCTCCCACGCCTTCTCTCGCGGGATCCTCTCCCTGACATCGTCAGGCAGCCTTACCTTGCCGCTGCACATCAGAGCGAAGTAGCGCGCTTGCATCTCGGCGCATATCGGGATTCCCCCGGTAAACGGCCGCGTGAATCCGATCAATGCCAGACGGCCGTCGCACGCCGGATGAAACGCATGCTTGTAGAGATTCCGGACGTTGTTCTCCGGGATATCGATGTCGCGCAGCAGCGGGAAATTGGGCTTGAACCCGGTGCAGAGCACGATGGCGTCGAATTCCTCGACGTTGCCGCCACGGAAGCGGACCGCGCGGCCCTCGATCTGCTCTATGCCCGTATCATCGACACGTATCTTCCCGCTCGCGATGTTCGGGATGAAGCTCACGTTCTTGCAGAAGATGACCTTCGGAATGTAGCAACCCGTGCCGCCGTTGCAGGCTCGGTTCCACTCGTTGATCAGCCGGAGGTTTTCCTTGCTCACGTCGGTGGCCAGATCGAGCTTTAGCGGCCACATGGGCTCGCCGAGATTGTTGACGGAGTCGGACGCCTCTTCCGGGGCACCATTCGCCGCTTGTTGCGCGTTGCCGCCGACTGAGCCCAAGCCGAACAGAACCAGGCCCGATAACCGGGCCGCCTCGAGGAACTCCGACCGCGAGACGTGCTCGTCCTCGAAGAAGCTCGGCATGTCGAACGGCACATCCGTGGCGCGCACGAAGAATTCGTAATGACTTCCCCGGAACGTGAGCATGTCCGTCGAATACTTTCCCGCGTACAGGCGCGGCACCAAATACGACCGAGATCGGATCGACAACGTGCACGCTCCCGAGACGTCGGAGATCTCGCGGACGACATCCGCGCCCGACTCGGTGAGCCCAACGACGAGGACCTTCTTTCCACGATACCTCTCGTTGTTCCGATATCGCGAGGAATGAACGACGTCGCCCTGGAAGTTGGCGAGTTGCTCGACCTCCATGTTGGGCTCGCGGAACGGGCCGGAGCATATGGCGACGGCGTCGAAGAGGTGCTCGACCGTCGCGTCCTCGGAGCGGACCGCAACGAGCCATTCGCGGCCGACGGGTCGAACGTACGCCACCTCGGAGTCGAGGTGAATATGCCGTTCGAGATCGAACTCCGCGGCGTATCGACGTAGATACTCCAAATATCCTTTGCGGTCGACGAACTGCCTGTCGTCCACCATGAAGTCCGAGAACGACATGAGCTTCAGCGAGATCGACAGAATCAGGTCGTCGTAGACTTTCATCTCGCCGTCGTCGCCAGGGTGGCGGTGCCAAATCCCGCCGATGCTGCCGCCCTTCTCGAAGCAGACGACCTCATGGCCCTCGTCCAGAAGCTGCTTGATGGTGGTCAAGCCGGCGGGCCCCGCTCCGACGACGCAAACTTTCATCGTCCTTCTCCTCGCCTGTGGCGCAAGCAAGCCTACTACGATCGTCGCGCGCGCAGCGATACGACTACTCCTGAGTGTGCTCGGCATCCTCCCTGGCGTCGAGCGCGGCTTGCGCCGCGCGCCGAACGCTGTTCAACGGGTCGTCTTGGGCTTGCTCGAGCGCGGCTCGCACGGCCGGATCGTCGACGTACGGGTGGAGCGCCGACGCGGCGGAGGCGCGAACGTTCTCGGCTGAATGACCGGCAAGGTCGGCGAGCAGCGTCGGCACGAAGTCGGGGTTGCGGAAAGCGGCGAGCGCGTCCCACGCCCGCGCTCGGGTGAGCGGATCCTCCGCGCCGCTGCCGATGTCGAACACGGCTTGCGCCGCTTCGTCGCTGAGCTCCACCGGGAAGGCGCGGCCGTCGAGGCTCTGATAGAGCGGTCGCACCCGCTCTTCGCTCGGTAGTGTTTCATCGAGCACGGTGCGCAGCGCCGATTCGCGCAGCTCCGCGTCGGAGAGCAGGGCTCGTCGCGCGGCATCGCGTACGGAGGGAATGCAGCAGGGCACCGGGGGGGTCTCCGACGGATCCTGCGCCGCCGCGCGCGTCAGTGCGTCGCGCACGCCCGGCTCGTCGACGAGATAACCGAGCGCGAGCGCGGCGGCGCGGCGCACGTTCTCGTCGGTGTCGTTGGCGAGCGAAGTCACGAGGGCCTGCACCGCTTGAGGATCGCGGACACCCCGTAACCCGTTCCAGGCGGCCTGGCGTGCCCGGGCGTCGTCCGACGTCAGTCCGATCTGCGCCACTGTGGCGACCACCGCATCGTCGTAGGCTCCGGGAATCGGCTCTAGAAGCGCCCTTAGCCCGATCACAGGGATTGCGGCTCGGAAGGTCGCGCCATCGGGCCCCGACGGAGACAGCGGTTCGGTGAAGGCGGCGCCCCGCCGTAGCTCGGAAAGAGCAGTCATGCGCTCGCGAGCCCCAAGCGCCGTATCGAGCACCGTCGCCCGCGCGGCAGCGATCAGCGTCGCGGGGTTCTCGAGCACGGCCTCGCGAACTTTTTCGGCAACATTCGCGGCGAAAGCTCGCGTCGTATCCGCGTTCCACTCAGGGTGAAGTTGCATCGCATTCGAGCGCTCGACACCGCTCTGCGCGTCGAGCTGCTGCGCGCGGCACGACCCGTACCGCGACGTGAGGCCGAGCCCGGCGCGTACGGCGATGGCCTGATCCACCATTGCCTGAGGCGCGGTGCCAAGAACCAGCACGCTGCCGGCGCCAAGCTGGCGCGCAATCTCTTCGGGAGTTAGGTTGGTGCCCGCATACGAGGCGACCCGATCGCCCGCGATCACGCTGAGACCGACGATGGCGCGGGGCTCCCGCACCACTCCCGTGTGGCAATCGGCAAAAATGGCGGCGGCCCGGGCGTCGGCCGCGGGATCCGACGCCGCGAGGACGACGATGCTGTACGGG